>JAQZBA010000031.1 GCA_029239365.1 Herbinix sp.
TGGCGTAATGCTATCGAAGGCTATATGGGGAACAATAAACTGAGTCTGGTTGTCCCGCCCCAATATGCTAAGAGGGCAATGGAACTTTACCATAGCCTAGATTCGAAACGGTATTACAAGGTTGCCGTGATTGATACGGAAAGTGTAATGACGGATGCTAAAGCAGTTCAAAGAAATTCTTTGGCAGAAGAGGTGGAAGCTGACGCTGACTATATTAGAGCCTATATTGGTTATCTTATGGGTTCCGTCCTCAAATGCAATTCCATAGAGGAGCTTCGTAAGAATAAAAGCGCCATCACTCCGGACTGTGTCCTCTATCAGGGCTATAAGCTGCAACATATCAACCCACGCAATTATACGGAAGAAGCCTATATCGGCCGAAGCGCAATTGAACGCAGATTAAGACTTCTGGAACAGAATCTAAGTGACCTTAGAGCGTTGATGGAACCGTTGGACGGCGAGCTTCGAAGAATGGAAGACCTTCTCTCCTATGAATATCTGCAAAATGATATCGATTTTTATGAAGGTAAACTCCAGGAGATGAATCAGATTAATGAGAAGGAAGCACAAAAGGAAGAGTATAAGCGCAAGATATCTGAACTGAAGCAGCTCAATATTGATGAGTGGAAAGCGAAGAAGCTCCTGATTGAGCAGGTAATGGATGCGAAGAGTAAGCAGAAGGAGAAAGCAAGCGTATCCCTTCAATCTAAGGAAAATAGTATTCGTGATTCGGCACAGGAATTGTTAGCCCTCAATGAAGAATTGCTGGAGAAGCAGAAGAATTATCAACAGGAAGCTCACTTAGAGGAAGCATATCAGGTATTCATAAGGAACCAGGAGAATAAGAGTATGGATAAGCTTCGCAGTGATCTTCTATATCAGAAGCAGCTCAGTGAAAAGCAGCTGGAGGAGGAGTTCGTAAAGGTGCTCAAGCGTAGGGAGCAATATCATGCGGTTTATGCATATCGTGGCTTCTCCCTCACCAATCGAGATAACAAGGAATATGATCAGATACTGGACAACTTACAGAGCGACAAACTGAACGACTTTATGAAGAAGGCTAATGAACAAGCGGTTCAGGCAATCTATCATTTTAAGACGGACTTCATCTATAAGATCCGAGATGCAATCAAAGAAGTGATGCAGCAGAAGGAGGATCTGAACCGAATTCTTGCACAGATGGACTTTGGTAAGGACAAGTACCGCTTTATTATCACGAAGAATCGGGGGGAGGACGGGAAATTCTATGAAATGTTCATGGATGAGAACCTGGAGATTAACCCTCATCAGCTGACGGGCAATGGTAATAATCAGATGGATATGTTCAGTATGCAGCATGAGAAGGATTACAGCGGGCTCATCAATGAGTTGCTAGAATTATTCATGCCACCGGAGAATAGTGACACAAAGACTCTGGAGGAAGCAAGAGCGAACATGGAGAAATATTCGGATTACCGTACCTATCTCTCCTTTGATATGGAACAGCTGGTAGAAGGAATGCCGCCGATGAGATTAAGCAGAATGCTATCGAAGAACTCAGGTGGAGAGGGTCAGAATCCCTTATATGTTGCACTTCTCGCAAGCTTTGCTCAGATTTACCGTATCAATCAGAAGCCTAGTCTTCGAAGAAGACCGACACCGAGATTAGTAGTCCTTGATGAGGCGTTCTCGAAGATGGATGCGGAGAAGGTTGGTAGCTGTATCGGATTGATCCGTAAGCTGGGTTTTCAAGCGATTATCAGTGCCACCAACGATAAGATTCAAAACTATGTTGATAATGTTGATAAGACATTTGTCTTTGCCAATCCGAACAAAAACCGCATCTCAGTTCAGGAATTTGAGAAGCTGGAATTTATCGAATTATTGAATGAACAAGAATCAGAAGAGGAAAATTAGAATTTGAGCCTAGCTACGCAGGAAGCGTCCTGGTGAAATGCCTGTCAGCTTTGTAAAGCTTCGGATAAAGTTGGCATAATCGGAAAACCCAGAGAGATAACAGGCTTCGGTAACGCTTTTACCGGAAGCAAGTTGAGTTTTAGCCAGAGAAATTCGTTTGTCTAGAATATAACTCCTCAGGGTAAGACCGGTATGCTTTTTAAATTGTCGGCTGATATAGGTGCCACTAGTAAAAAACTCATTGGACAGCTTTTTCAGGGTAATATCTCCAAGCAAATGCTCGTCAATGTAGCTCATGGTCTGCGATATGAGCTCCGGCATAATATCTTTCACTTGAACAGAGTGCTTCTGATAGGCTAGATTTACCAAAAGAAGTAGTTGTGCCAGTGCAACATTACTCATTACATCACTCCCATAGCCGGAGGTGCAAAGAGCGTCTCCAAGGTGATGGGACAGCAGGATAAAATGATTGACCTCCTGATTGGTAAGTCGAGTGATGTTGTTTTTGCCGAGGGGGCGATGCTCAAAACAAGAGCTAAGATTCGTACTTGGCATGGATAAATTATGTACACACAAGGGTTTGATATTGATTGAAATGCGCTCATATGTTAAGTCATCAAGGCACACAACACGATGCATTTCTTCTGGGTGAAAGGTAATCAGATCCCCTCGTTGTAACGGATAACAGGCTTGTTCAATGTAGCAGTGAACTTTTCCGCCGAGAAACAGATAGATCTCATACCCATCATGCCTGTGATAGGGGTAAGTGAAATTACGCGTATTGGTAATCTTATGTTCGTATAAGATATCTTCTACTACCGGAGCATAATTGAATTTTGGCAGAGTTTTTTCGGGATCTTCTTTTGGGAGGTCCCAATTTATTGTGCTATTCTCCATTTATTTTCGTCCTTATATTTGTTTTACATCATGTTTTTTTAAATTAGATCACTTCACGCAATATTTTGTTCAATAAAAGCAATAAGTATCGCTTTAAATTATTGTATCATAAGGAATATCAGAAGTAAATCCTTCCGATACCGAAACATAAAAGGAAAAAGGATAAGTGATATCGCTTCGATGGTATAAATAATAAGAAAATCGATAATGTACGAAGTGTTGGTAAGGAGAGGTAGAAATGGATAAGAGAGATGGTATGAATTATGCTCCCAAAGGAAAACCCAATGTTGTAGTGAAGGGGGGCGAATTTATCTTTGCTGTCATCGGACTAAACCATGGTCACATTTATGGAATATCTAATGGGCTTTTGGAGGCGGGAGCAATCTTAAAATTGGTTTATGATCCAGATATAGAGAAAGTAAAAGCCTTTCAGAAAGAATATCCTCAGGTTATGGCTGCAGAGAGTGAAGAGCAGGTGCTTTGTGATCCTGAGATAAAACTGGTCGCAGGTGCCTGCATCACATCAGATCGGGCAGCATTGGGGATAAGGGTAATGCGTGCCGGAAAGGATTATTTAACCGATAAAGCACCTCTTACAACGCTGGAACAGTTGGATGAGGTAAAGAAAGTGATTTCAGAAACCGGCCGGAAATATGCCGTATGCTATAGCGAGCGACTCCAATGTGAAAGCGCGATTTACGCAGGACAGTTAATCGAACAAAATGCTATTGGAAGGGTTGTTCAGGTTATTGGCATGGGACCGCATCGACTTAACGCACCATCCCGTCCGGACTGGTTCTTTATTAAAGAAAAGTACGGTGGTATTCTGTGTGATATAGGTAGTCATCAAATCGAACAGTTTCTATTTTATACCGGTGCAACGGATGCGAAAGTTGTAAATAGTAAGGTAACGAATTATAACAACCCGAATTATCCGGAGCTGGAAGATTTCGGCGATGCCACATTAATAGGTAACAATGGGGCAACCGGGTATTTTAGGGTAGATTGGTTTACACCCGACGGTTTATCTACCTGGGGAGATGGCAGAACTTTTATTCTGGGTACAGAAGGCTACATTGAATTACGAAAGTATGTAGATTTAGCAAAGGAAGAAACAGGGGACCACGTTTTCTGGGTCAACAAGGATGGAGAGCACTATATCAATGTCACTGGCCAAGTAGGCTTTCCCTTCTTCGGCCAGTTTATTCTAGACTGTATTCATCGTACGGAACATGCAATGACTCAGGCTCATGCGCTAAAAGCTGCGGAGTTATGTGTAAAAGCTGAGTTGCAGGCAGAATGGATTGTGTAACCGAGTGCAATCCGGAAGCTGTTTATGAGGAGATTACAAGACAATGGAGGAAATGAAAATGATGCTATTTACAGACAAAACCAAAGGATCAAATATTGCAAAGGATCCGGCTGTAATTCACTATCAAGACAAATATTTAATGTACTATTCAACTCATGGGATTAAGGATGGAACTGGTACCTGGGGAATTGGTATAGCACAAAGTACAGACATGGTTGAATGGGAAAAAATAGGTGACATAGAGCTGGTTGAGGAGATAGAAGTAAGGGGAATCTGTGCACCGGCTGCAATGGTTTTTGATGGAAAAATCCATCTTTTTTATCAAACCTATGGTAATTTTAAGCATGATTCAATTTGTCATGCCTACTCGACGGACGGCGTTATTTTTACGAGAAACAAAACTAATCCTATCATTCGTGCTGAAGGGGACTGGAATAACGGAAGAGCGATTGATGCCGATGTGTGCATCTTCCAGGATCAATTGCTTCTATACTTTGCTACTCGTGATCCGGAAGGATTGATTCAAATGCTTGGAGTAAGTAAGTGTCCGTTGGATGGAAAATTTGAACGGGATAGCTGGACACAGTGTTGCTCAGATAGTATTCTGAGACCGGAACTGGAGTGGGAGCAGGAGTGTATTGAAGCAGCTGCAACTATGACAAGGTTTAATAAAGTTTATTTGTTTTATGCCGGTGCATATAATAATTGTCCCCAACAAATCGGTGTTGCCGTAAGCAATGACGGAATAAAATTTCAACGATCATCAGAAGAACCATTTTTGAAAAATGGTGTACCCGGGAGCTGGAATGAATCCGAGTCCGGTCATCCATATATATTCGTGGATGATGATGACAGGGTCTATTTATTCTTTCAAGGTAATAATGACCATGGTCGATCATGGTATTTATCAAAAGTTGAGCTGGACTTTATGGATGAAATACCATTCATTAAATAATCCGCTTTCAAATAGGTAGGAGGCCAACCATTAGATGGTTGGCCTCCTACCTATTTGAGTTAAGAACGACATCTTTTTAACCATTTATTAGCTCTACTAATATTTTATATAATTTACACAAATAAGTAATTCATTTTTTGAACTTTTTATGCTATAATATGATTCAAGCATAATTTAGATCAAATGATCTAAGTTAATGTGTATAAGTCTTACAAACACTACAGTTTCTTTCATTATAAAAGGAGGTTGCCAAAATGACAGTCGGTCAAAGTGTTCCGCGTGTAGATGCCTTAGACAAAGTAATCGGTAGAGCAAAATATACTGATGATCTTTGCGAGAAGAATGCATATACAGCGAAGATTTTACATTCGACAATTGCAAATGGTATTGTAAAATCCATTGATGTTTCAGAGGCATTGAATATTCCAGGGGTAGTTAAGATAGTTACTTGTTTTGATGTGCCTAAATTCTTATTCCCGACCGCTGGTCATCCCTGGTCTACAGATCCTGCTCATCAGGATGTAGCAGACAGACTCTTGCTTACGGACAGAGTACGTTTTTATGGAGATGATGTGGCAGCGGTAATCGCTGAGACGGAAGTGGCTGCTAAGCAAGCACTAGAAGCAATTAAGGTAGAATATGAAGCATATCCCTTTGTACTCGATGTTCAGGAGGCAATGAAGCCGGATGCACCTCAGTTATTTGACGCTTACCCGAATAATATACTTGGACATAGTTCCATTCGAAGAGGTAATTATGAAGAAGCAATCAAGGAACCGGGCTTAACTAAATTCGAAGCTTGGTACGAGACTCCGACCGTTCAACATTGTCATATTGAGAATCATATCTGTTATGCAAGTATGGAAGGAAATCGAATCACCGTCGTATCCTCCACTCAGATTCCCCATATAGTACGCCGTATCGTAGGTCAGGCCTTGGGAATTCCTTGGGGTGATGTTCGCATTGTGAAGCCTTATATCGGTGGTGGCTTTGGTAATAAGCAGGATTCTTTATATGAACCGCTTTGTGCGTATCTTACAACACAAGTGGGTGGACGTCCCGTCAAAATAGATGTTACAAGAGAAGAGACTTTTGTATGTAACCGTGTGCGTCATGCAATACGCAGTCATCTTATCAGTTGGGTTCGACCGGATGGAAGCTTCGCTGCACGTAAGCTGGAGTGCTATTCGAATCAAGGTGCTTATGCCTCCCATGGTCATGGAATAGCTGCAAAAGGCATGAATGCGCTCCCTCAGTTATATCCTTGTGACAATATGGAATGTGATTCCTATACCGTATTTACGAATCGTCCTGTCGCAGGAGCGATGCGTGGCTATGGTATCCCCCAGGCGATGTTCGCAGCAGAATCCCAGACCGATGATATCGCAATCGCGCTTGGAATCGATCCGGTGGAGTATAGACGCAAGTATCTTATGCCGGCTGGCTATGTTGACGGGTTCTCTAAGAATGAAAATTACTTCGATACCTTTAATCAGTGTATGGATAAGGGTAAGAAGTACATTGACTTCGACCGTAAATTCAAGGAATATCAGAAACAGACCGGCCCCATCCGCAAAGGAGTAGGATGCTCGGTATTCTGGTATAATACCGGTGTATGGCCAATCAGCTTAGAGTCCTCCTCCTGCCGTATGGTATTGAATCAGGATGGTTCAGTACAGGTTCAGCTTGCTGAGACTGAGATCGGGCAGGGCGCTGATACGGCATTTGCTCAAATGACAGCAGATGCATTAGGAATTAACTTCAACAAGGTTCATGTAATCTCAACACAAGATACGGATGTGACACCGTTCGGTACGAGTGCCTATGCTTCGAGACAGACGTATGTAGGCGGCTTCGCAATCAAGCAGACAGCGTTACTGTTAAAAGAACGTATCCTAAAATATGCTTACGAATTAACAAGAATGCCTTCCTTCGAACTTGATCTTGTGGAAGGGCAGATTATCCGTAAGACGGACGGTCGTGTTATGATTTCACTAGCTGAGCTTGCAACAGAAGCGTTATATAGCATGAGCCACAGTGAACATATGACTTCCGAGAGCACCTATCAGATTAAGAGCAATGCATATTCCTTCGGTTGCTGCTTCGCAGAGGTTGAGGTAGATATTCCACTGTGCAAGGTTACCTTAGTAGACATTATTAATGTTCATGATGCAGGTCAGTTGATTAATCCGGCTCTAGCAGAAGCACAGGTACATGGCGGTATGAGTATGGGAATTGGTTATGCTTTATCCGAGCAGCTACTCTTTGACCCGAAGACCGGCAAGACCTTGAATGATAATCTACTCGATTACAAGCTTTCTACCTTTGTGGATCATCCTCATCTGGAGGCACAGTTTGTAGAGAATTTTGAACCTACCAGTTCCTTTGGAACCAAGGCTTTAGGTGAACCTCCGGTGTGTCCGGTAGCACCGGCCATCCGTAATGCTATATTAAATGCAACCGGTGTTGCTATCAATAATATCCCAATGACACCCCATATCCTCTTTGAACGGTTCAAAGAGGAAGGGCTAATATAGGAAGGGGAAGCAGTTATGTATGATATCAAGGAATTATTCGAAGCAACCAGTGTTCAGAATGCGGTAGAGCTTCGATTGGCTCATCCGCAGGCATTGATCCTGGCTGGCGGAAGTGATATATTGATTCAAATGCGTGAGGGAAGGCTTGCCGGTAGAGAGTTACTTAGTATCTATGGGTTAGATGAACTGCGCGGAGTTACCTTAGAGGAAGATGGTACGATCCGCATCGGTTCATTGACCAGCTTCACCCATGTAACTCAGGACCCCATCGTCCAGAAATATATTAATGTCTTAGGGCAAGCAGTCGATATGATTGGTGGACCTCAGATCAGAAATATTGGTACCATAGGCGGTAATACCTGTAATGGTGTAACCTCTGCAGACTCCGCATCTACCTTATTTGCCTGGGATGCTATGATTGAGTTGACGGGCAACGAAGGCACGCGCCGTGTACCGATTAGCGAATTCTATATCAAGGCCGGTGTGGTGGATGTACGTTCGGATGAACTTCAGACGGCAATCCTGATTCCGAAGGAAAGCTATGAAGGCTATCAAGGACATTACATCAAATATGCGATGAGAAATGCAATGGATATTGCAACCTCCGGCTGCTCTGTCAATGTAAAGCTGTCCGAGGATAAGAAGACAATAGAAGATGTCCGTATCGCCTATGGCGTGCAAGGACCTACTCCACTCCGTGCAGTAGTTGCAGAGGGCTTAGGTCGTAAGAAGGAAATTAGCCTAGATCTGATTAAGCAAATCAGCGAAGCAGTAATTGAGGATATTAAGCCCCGTGACAGCTGGCGTGCTTCCAAAGCACTTCGTCAGCACATCGCCGTAGAAATGGCACATCGTTGCTTGATAGAAGCAATCAAGCTCTCGGGAGGTGAAGTATAATGGCACAATACAAATTAGTCAAATGTACGATCAATGGAAAAGAAACCGAGACGATGGTGGATGTTCGTGCTTCTCTTACGGATATGTTACGTAATGATTATCGCCTGACCTCTGTCAAAAAAGGTTGTGAAGTTGGCGAGTGTGGTGCCTGCAATGTTATCATCGATGGAGAATGCTTTAACTCTTGTATCTACCTCGCGATTTGGGCAGAAGGTAAGAAAATCCAGACATTAGAGAGCTTACTTGGCCCGGGTGGAGAGCTGGCAGATATCCAACAGGCATTTATTGATGAAGCTGCGGTGCAATGCGGTTTCTGTACCCCTGGCTTTATAATGACTGCAGTACAGCTTCTGGAGACAAGAAAAGAATACACTCGTGAAGAACTACGTAAACATCTGGCTGGAAACCTGTGTCGTTGTACCGGCTACGAAAACATCCTCAATGCCGTAGAGAAGACCATGCTCCGCCGCCTTGGCAAATTATAATTACCGTGAATAGTTCCATCCTACCTTACATTTAGTAGCATGGTACTGGGTCCCATCAATCCTTATAGTTAAAAATATGGAATTAGGTTCCACCCTCATATCTTTACTAACATGGTAAGAGGTTACCCTCAATCCTTAATAACAACTATAGATAATTTGACAGAATGTTTGTAAAACTGCGAACGGGCTGTCGAGAATAATAGCAAAACAGAAGATGCACCCTATGCTTCCCATAATGCACTGTTTGACGGACAGCTTGCTGATTATGTAGGTCAGAAGCGAACATATATGTTCGATGATGGCATACATAACAGTGAGCTGTCCGGCAATCTGTGTGTGAGGGAAGTATAGGGTGCTTCTTTTGTTGTTCAGTAAATATGGCCAGCCCGACTCACTATGCATAACATATGATTTTAATGGTGAAGATGGTAACCTTAATCTTTTCTTCACTTTTTTACCACATGATTGACAAATTGAATCCTTATAATGACGATGATAATATAAACTGCTATTAGATGACGAATAAGGAGCTGCTTACATAATGAATAAAAAATTAGTAATATTATTTCTCGTAACCATCGTTTTATCTGGCATGTTTTCCATGCTGAATATTGATAGAGCACAAGCAAGTTCGGTTGCTACAACGAATGAGATCTTACTTTCACACTATCCGGATAAGCTAGTATATTACTATGGGGAGAACTTTGACCCAACAGGGATGGAGGTCCTCGGTCGTAATAATGATGGAACAATCAGCGTAATCACAGATTATACGATAAGTGGCTTTGACAATAGTCGGTTGGGTAATCAGATTCTTACCATCCGGTATCAAGACTTTATATTAAACATCACGGTTCAAGTAAAGCTTGCACCGATAACAGGGATTGCAGTAGCGAATCGCAGCCTCTCCACCTATACTCTCACCTGGTCATCGGCAGGAGATGGTGCTAATTATGAAGTTTACCGTAAGGATGAGAGTACAGGTATCTCTTCTCTGGTCGCTAATGTACAGAGCAATTCTTATGCTGTAACTGACTTCAGTGGAGCCTTATACACCTATCAGATTCGTATCGTTAAGCTGATTGATGGGATAACTTATTATGGTGAATTTTCTGATCCTTTCCAAGCGACAACTGCACCGGATAAGGTAGGTACACTTAGTGTGATTAAGACAACGGATACTACAGTTAATCTTTCTTGGGGAATGGTAAGTGGAGCAACCGGCTACAGTATTTATCGTAAGGCTGTTGGTACCGCCGATTATACTTATGTTGGTGATACAATAACCGCCAATTATCAGGATACAAAATTAAAATCAGGAACCGGTTATATTTATAAAGTAAGTGCCTTTCGATTGAATAACACCTTTTATGGCGAATTCTCACCTCTTCTAGAGGTAAGTACAAATCCGGCTAAGGTGTCAATACGAACCAAAGCAGGAGTCAAAAAAGCCAGAATATCCTGGAGTCCGGTAACGGGGGCAACTTCTTATGAGATCTATTACGGTGATGAGATGTCAGGATACACCTTGCTGACAACAGTGGCTGCGAAGGGTGTGAATTCCTATATAGAGGAGGGATTGATCACCGGGATTACCTATTCATATAGTGTAATAGCTAAGAAAGAGTATAATGGGATAGTCTACACGGGGTTACGATCCGATGTAAAACCGGTAACGATTGTGGAAGGGATAGCGACCAGCACACAGGCAAAATATTTTGCAGATGAAGCTGCTTTCAAAGCTTCGACCGCTTATAATAAGATCAAATTCTTCAAAGACAATGTAAAGTATAAACAGAGCTATATTATACCGGGATTAGTCAATACCAATGTCGGAGGCTTCCAGAGCACCACCATGATTCCACAAAGCATCATATTTGCGGGAGATTATCTGTTAATTACTGCCTATGATCAAGCGGATGAAGAGCTCTCTGTGGTCTATGTCATGGATAAGAAATCAAAGGAGCTCTTAACCACTCTCGTTTTACCCACCGATGCTCATGTGGGAGGAATCTGTACGGATGGAACGAATATATACTTAACTACCGGTAGTAGGGTATCAGTATTCTGGTATAATGATATCGTAGCGGCAGTTGCATCCGGGGAACCAAGTGTGAATATCAACTTCCATTCCGATATTAAGGTTGGTTTTTCTTGTTCCTATATCGCCTTCTACCATGATAAAATATGGGTAGGTTCCTATAATGAGCTGAAGACCACCAAATTATACAGTTACTATGTAGATGATTTTGAAGACTATATCACTCTGACGAAGGCAGACGCTGTAACGATGCCAACCAGAGTTCAGGGAATCGCCTTTACAGAGGATGGATACATGATTATATCCCGTTCCTGCCAGTTGTATAAAGGGTTACGTGGATATATGCGCCGAATTGATGTATATCTTCCGGAGATCTCTGAGGAGGACACAGGCAGCATGGATCTAGGTGAATGCATCAAGTATGAGTATGTACCATCCATGAATGAAGGAATTGCAATTGATGGGAAATACCTCTATGTGTTATACGAATCAGCAGCTTTCCAAAATGCTTCCTATAAAGTAGATCGAATTTCTGCCTTTGAATTAAAGAAAATACTCCCTTAAATAGTTAAGAGTGTCGACATTCAGCTTGTCGACACTCTTAATTCATGACAACTGAATTGATTTATCAATTCATCTTGTTTGCTGTACCTGAAATACCTATCAATGTTTCTGTTTGAGTATTTAATATTGCAGTGTTGACAAATAAATACTTCGGTGATAGAATTAATATATACTTCGAGGCACGAAGTAAATTTAATCCTAGGATAGATGCTATGAAAGAAGGAACTCTGGAAGGTTTTATATTTGAAATGATTGATCAATGTAAATTTCTCTTCTTTCCTGAACAATGGAATAATACCTTTTTGGACTATTCGAAGAATGAAGTGTTTGCTTTATTCTACATATACCGGAAGGGTAGCGCGAATATGACTGAGATTGCTGATTATTTGGGTGTGCCACTCAATACAGCCACCGGTATTATCAGTCGCTTAGAGAAGCGTGGGGTAGTTGGGAGAGAGCGGGATATGGCTGACAAGAGAGTCGTGACCATTGCAATCAGTGAGGAAGGTAAATCATTCATGACTTCTCAAGTACAAGAGCTGGAGCATTATTACCAGCTGTTCATGGGATCAGTGACTGAAGATGAGAAGCTTGTGTTATTCCGCATTGCAACAAAATTCTTCGACATTATGACCAGTGAACTCGTGAAGAAGGAACAAGTTCAAGAGACAAAGAAAACGATTCGTAAAATAACGATTGAGTAAACAGATCGATTGCATAGGACGGAATGTGAACCGGAGGAGCAAAGTTCTGTTTCTCTTAAAACTAATAGTTCGAGAGTCGAAGTATTCGGTAGAGGAAGTAAGTGAAACAATGGCTGATACAATAAATAAGAACGTATTAATAGTAGAAAGAGGATGGATGATATGGGTAGAATCATTATATTTACAGGGAAGGGTGGAGTTGGCAAGACCAGCGTAGCTGCAGCCCATGCCAGGAAAGCTGCTCTTCAAGGAAAGAAGACATTAATTGTGAGTGCCGATATGGCTCATAATCTGAGTGATCTCTTCGAAATGCCCATTGGCAGGGAGATTATCTGTATTGAGGGTATGCTGTATGGATTGGAGATCGATCCGGAATATGAAATGGAACATAATTTTAGTAATTTAGTAAGAGCGATGAACAGAATGTTGAAAGGAATGGAGGGTAAGCAGGAAGAGCTGGAGGATTTGTCAATGCTTCCGGGAATAGAAGAATTATTCTCGTTGCTTCGCCTTCAACAGATCTATGATAGTCAGGAATTCGAGGTGATAATCGTGGATTGTGCCCCTACAGGAGAGACTTTATCCCTACTGAAGTTTCCGGAACTGTTTTCCTGGTATATGGAGAAGATGTTTCCCGTCGGTAAGTTAGCGATGAGAGTGCTTCATCCGGTATCACAGAAGCTGTTTAAGATAGAGCTGCCGGATGGAAAGGCGATGAATGATATTGAACTTCTCTACTCTAAGCTGGTACTTTTGCAGGAATTATTGAAGAATCGTGAAGTATCCAGTATCCGTATGGTTGCAATACCGGAGAAAATGGTTGTAGAAGAGACAAAGAGAAGCTATATGTATCTGAACCTCTATAATTTTAATGTGGATGCAATCTTTATCAATCGCATCCTTCCGGTAGATATTAACCTTTCTTTCTTTGATGAATGGTTGATGCTACAGGCGGAGTATATTAAGGAGTTAGAGACGATATTTGGTTCTATCCCTATCCATCATGTTAAATGGTATGATATTGAAATAACGGGAATGAAAGCTCTAGACCTAATCGTAAAGGATGCTTTGGCGAAGGATAATATATTGGATATTCAAACGACGATCCGTAATGAGGAATATGAGAAAACGGATCAGGGGTATCAATTGAAGGTTTACCTACCCTGTGCTAGCAAGGAGGATCTCATGATACATGAGACGGGAATGGATATTGTGATCCGGATTGGTAACTATAAGCGAAGCATCCCGTTGCCGAATGCGCTTCGTAAATATCGGGTGGACGGTGCTAAAATAATTGATCAGTTCTTAAAGATACAATTTGTTCCGGAGAAAGGAGATCTGGCACATGAATAAGCAATTTGTTGTGAAGATGATGCAAGCGAAGCAGCTGGAATATCAGGCATTGAAGGAGATTATGCCTGAGACCATGGTAAATCGAATCGAGAAGTTGGAGAATGAGGTGGTTGATATCGCAAAGGAATATTTTATGGCTAGAATGAATCATACAAAGGACGATACTCAGACATCAGCTAAGGATTCGAATTCAAAAGTCCGTAAAGTGACAATCGATTAGGAGGATAGTTATGAGAATTATATTATATACAGGAAAAGGTGGAGTAGGCAAGACCTGCGTGGCTGCTGCCACGGCCTGCCAGCTAGCAGCCTCCGGTAAAAAGGTTTTAGTCATGAGTACGGATCAGGCGCATAGTTTAGGCGACGCCTTGGATTATAGGCTGGGTCCGAATCCCATCGAAGTGACACAGGGACTTTATGCGATGGAGGTAGATGCAATTACGGAGTGCGAACGTGCCTGGGGATCTGTCAAGGACTACCTTCATCAGATGATGATATCCAAAAGCGGAGATAGTCTGGAGGCTGAGGAGCTTCTGGTATTCCCGGGATTTGAAGAACTGACATCATTATTCATGATAAAGGATCTCTATGATGAAAATATCTATGATGTAATCATTGTTGATTGTGCACCGACTGGTGAGACCTTATCGTTACTTAAGTTTCCTGAGATGTTCGGCGGATGGATTAGTCAGATTCTTCCGATGAAACGTAAAGCAATGAAGATTGCCGGTCCCGCTGTATCAAAACTAATGAAGATACCTATGCCTAAGGATACTATTTTCGATGAGATTGAGGTCTTAATAGATAAAATGAATGCACTCCGGGAGCTGTTATGGGATAAGGATATTGTAAGCATCCGTATCGTAACGACACCGGAGAAAATAGTAATGAAAGAGGCAAAGCGAAACTTTTCCTATCTTCATCTATTCAATTACAACGTGGATGCCATCATCGTGAATAGGATTTATCCGAAGGAATCCATGTCCGGATATTTTCATCAATGGATGAAAAACCAAGAGGAAGCGCTGGAAGATATCAAAGAAAGCTTTGCCGGAGTGCCAATCTTCTATCTGGAGCTTTTAAAACATGAGCTTCGTACAATCGACAGATTAAGTAAGGTGGCAATTGATTTATATGGTGAATGTAAGCCTGAGGCGATATTATACAGAGAAACTATCTTCCGTACTGTGAAGGAAGGTGATAAGGAGATATTTGTGATATCACTGCCGTTCTTCGAATTGAAGGATATGGAGCTATTGCAGAAGGGCGATGAGCTTACACTCATAATCAAGAATGAGAGGCGTCGCTTCATACTTCCCGGGAAGCTGAAGGATAGAGAGATTCAAAGTGCAAAATATGAAGAGGGAGTGTTAAAGCTTAGTTTTTAGGTATCGAGAATCTATTTTATTGTCAAGTAAAAAGGAAGTGCAGGTATTTATGGTAAGCATTGACTCGCTCGCCATCATTATGCCTGTACTTTCTTTTTGTTGTTGGTATTCATATGTTCAGAGAATAGGAGTTGAATTAATTAATATTAGAGATAGATTTCTTTTCTACCATATATTATAATTGTCTGAGTGACGATCTTGTATACTTATCAATCGAAGGGATGCAAAAAAATGGAGATAAGACTTACCTCACTTGAGGAATTGGATACAGTTATGGCAATCTATGATCATGCCAGACAATATATGAGACAGAATGGTAACCATAATCAATGGATTGATGGATATCCGAGCATAGAATTAATTACAAAAGATATTGAGGAGAAGAGGAGCTATGTCTGTATTGAAGACAACCGGATAGAAGGCGTATTCTGTTTTACCATAGGAATAGATCCCACCTATCTCAAGATCTATGAAGGAGAATGGTTGAATGACCGATCTTATGGGGTGGTTCATCGTATCGCTTCTGCCAGCCATAAAAAAGGAGTGGCTTCCTTCTGTCTTGATTGGTGCTACGAACAATGTCAAAACATTCGTATTGACACCCACGAGGATAATTCAGTAATGCACAACCTTCTCCTGAAGAATGGTTATGAACGATGTGGAATCATCTATCTGGAGAGTGGAGCACCAAGGGTGGCCTACCAGAAAATGTAAGATAATATCTTGGCACTAACTAATTCACGGTCAGGCATAGTCTGCAGGTTACGAGAAAGGTGAGGTTATTATAATGATTAATACAATTGTACTGGATATCGGTAATGTACTAGCGCAATTTCGTTGGAGAGAATACTTGGAGGACTGCAGTTATAGTCAAGAAATTATAGAGCGTATAGCAAATGCTACAGTACTGAGTGGCTTTTGGAATGAATGGGATCTGGGTCTTCGTGATGAAGAGGAGCTGATTGCCGAAAGTATCGCTAAGGATCCGGGTGTAAAGCAGGAGATTCTAACCTTCTTTCATTCCTTTGCTGAGGTAGTGAAGGAATATGAGTATTCCTCGGACTTTGTAAAAGGCTTAAAGGAGAATGGCTATCAGGTATATCTTCTGTCTAATTATAGTAAGAAGCATTTTGAACTTAGTAAACCATATTTTGATTTTATGAAGTATGTGGATGGTGGTGTCATTTCCTATGAAGTAAAATCAATTAAGCCGGAGCCTATGATTTATCAGACCCTCATTGACAAATATCAGATTAATCCAACGGAGGCGGTATTTATGGATGACCTGATGGTTAATCTGGATGGTGCAAGACCCTTTGGCTTCCATACAATTCAAGTGAAGAGTCATGAGCAATCGTTAGAGGAACTAAGAAGATTGGGTGTTAGGATATAAGCTATGGTGTATCGTTGGATTGCAGATGGGTTTAGAAATAGTAATATAGGAAATGAATCATATCGATAAATGCATAATAAATATGTATTTATCGATATTTTTTATTTCATAGGAAAATGCGTCCTATAAAATAAATGAGAATCGGTATCAAAAACTCTTGACTTTTTTATTCTTTTACCATATGATATCAATTGGATACGGAAATGATAATCATTATCAAGCGATCGGAAAGGAAGATAGAATATGTCACTAGCGATGTTAGGAATTGGCGAAATCAGAAGAGTATCTGAGTTTCGTGGTAAGAATGAGATGAAGAAGCATCTTCAGGATCTTGGTTTTATCAGGGGAGAGAACGTACAGGTAATTGGTGAGAATCCAAGTGGTCTGATACTAATGATAAAGGGTTCAAAGATTGCGTTAAATCGTGGTCTGGCATCCATGATCATGGTCGAATAGTGGAGTATAGCACCTTAGGGGACCTCATCTTGAATTCAAGTGGATATTCAATTAGAGCTTCTGGGATTGATATTGTTAATAGATTAAGATAAATATGGAGGTATGTCATGACACTGAAGGATTTAAAACCGGGACAGGAAGGCGTTGTCACATCTATTGGTGAGAAGGGACCTGTACGAAAGCGGATTATGGATATGGGAGTAACTCCGGGAGCAACAGTGAGGGTAATCAAGGTTGCACCTCTAGGCGATCCGATTGAGGTTAATATTCGAGGCTATGAACTGAGTTTGAGAAAAAGTGAAGCCGACCAAATAGTATTAATGTAAACGTAGTGAGCATGCTACAAGCTTGCTTGTAAGTATGCGATCGGAGTGAAAGATTATGAACATTCATATGTTCATAATATAATATAAACGTAGTGAGCATGCTACAAGCTTGCTTGTAAGTATGCGATCGGAGTGAAAGATTATGAACATTCTTAATATTCATAATATATAATCAGGAGGAACGAAATGTCTTATATCATTGCTTTAGCAGGTAATCCAAATAGCGGAAAAACAACCTTATTCAACGAATTAACC
>JAQZBA010000395.1 GCA_029239365.1 Herbinix sp.
CATACTGCCTTTCATCGCTTGCTTAGTCATGTACTCCCATTATCTGATTTTTATTCAGAGCGGAATTTTTATAGATTTTATATTGAATTGCTTCTTTATCGTTGTAATGATGAGCACCATATTTATTATATTTAATTATATCTTGAATCAGCTGCATGAAAAGTATCTACTACAGGAGCAAAGAAGAATCCTTGCAATGCAGAATAAGGCACAGCTAGATCAATTCGAGCAACAAAGGGCGGAATCGGAAAAATCAAATCGCCGTTGGCATGATCTGAGACATGGAACTCAACAATTAATTGAGCTGTTAGAAACAGGTAAGATTGAGATAGCGATTGATTACTTGAAGGAACAAAGAGGTGAAAATCAGATTAATAAAGTAGATTATTGTATGCATCCGGTAGTTAACAGCATGCTCTGTCTCTGGGCAGAGAGAGTGAGAAAGACTGGAATAATGATGGAAATTAACACAAACATTCCGGACCAGCTTCAGATTGAACCAATGGAGCTTTCTGCATTGTTTGCGAACGCTATAGAAAATGCTTATGAAGCCTGTCTGCGTCTATCTAGTGAAACACCAAAGTTCATCAAGGTACAAACCAATTACAATGGCGGTAGGCTTGCAATAGGAATTACAAATTCCTGTCTACCGGAGATTCTGTTTGATAAGGATATGCCGATATCCGATAAGAAGGGTGGAGGGATAGGTACACGAAGTATCGTATACACAGCAGAACGCTTTGCAGGTACTACATTCTTCGAAGCAAAAGATGGAGTGTTTACTGCTAGATTTATACTAAATATATAGAGAATCAGAGACGAACCACTGTATTTTCATGATGGGATTTCATGAATACGGTGGTTCTTCCGGTTTTATCTCCAAATATGCCAAATTATGACCAATTGTGCCTCCCTAATTGTTTTTCTGCTCACAATATTATATTAATATAACTAGGTGAGTCTATCTTATATAAAGAGGGGTGAGAGCTTTGTTAAAATTTGAAGAATTATATCAACTTGCGATAAGGGCTGCACATTATATGGTTGAGGATATCCGCTTTAGCAGAGAAATGAATCTGGAATTGACATTAACTTGTGTAGACCAAATCTGTCAATATTTTAAATCCTACAATAATATCTTTGCTTCATTGAATAACGTTCATAATAAGTTTCCATATTTGTATTCCCACCCGGTTAATGTTGCATTTCTATCGTATGAAATCGGCAAATGGATCAACTTAAGACAAGAGGAGCTGTATCATCTGGTTTGTGCAGCACTCCTTCATGATATAGGGAAAGCGAAAATCAGAGACAGTTTATTGAATAAATCAGAAAAATTGAACGATAAAGAGATGGAGATTATGAGAACACATTCCATTATCGGATATCGGTTACTGGAGAACACGAACCTACTTGATTCGACCGTCCTCTATGGTATTCTGCATCACCATGAGAGAATGGATGGAAGTGGTTACCCGTTAGGAATAAAGGGGGATAAAATTAGTCTGTTTGGAAGGATCATCGCCATTGCAGATGTGTTTGATGCGGTTACTTCGACAAAAGCCTATCAGACAAAAAGCACACCCTTCAAAGCGGTGGAAGAGATATTAGATTCAGCCTATGGAACGCTCGATCCTTATATTTGCCAGGTTTTTGTCAATCATTCGATTAATTACTATTATGGATGCAATGTGAGATTAAGCAATGAACAGGTAGGGGAGGTAATCTATATTAATCAAGGGGAGAAAACGAAACCCTTAATTCGATGTGAGAATGAATTCCATAATCTATCCAAGGAAAGGAACTTGGTAATTGTTGAGGTTTTATAGCCAAGTGGACGAAAAGCCGCTTGGCTTTTTTTGACTTATAATGTAAAATATGATATAGGGTTTGATATAACATTTTAAAAGGTGAGTGCGCAAATGATAAAAATAGTAATCTGCGATGATGATGAAATAGAACTGAAAAAGACGAAGGAATTATGCTTAGATTATGCGGCCGGTAATAAGGAGATAGATTTTGAGATTGACAGCATTTCCTCTTCCTCAGTTTTACTGAAGCAAATAGAGGAAGAACAAAGCAGTTATGATATCCTGTTACTGGATATCTATATGCCTGAGATGACAGGGGTCGATCTGGCACGATGTTTACGGGAACGAAAGGATAACTGTCAAATTGTATTTTTAACGACCTCCAAGGCCCATGCGGTCGAAGCATTTTCACTTCATGCGGTACACTATTTGGTAAAGCCATATACCTCAGCTCAATTGCAGGAGGCATTAGATAAAGCAATTGAAGCAGTGGATAAGAAGAGGAAGGCAACGATACTGCTGAAGACAACAGTCGGAGTTCAGAAGGTGAACCTTGCAGATATCTTTTATAGCGAAACGGAAAAGCATATTCAGAACATACATCTTCTAGGGAACAAGAGTGTACAGCTTCGTATCAGCTGTAGCGAATTATATGAAATGTTATCCGGTGATCATAGGTTTTATAAATGCGGCAGTACCTACATTATGAATCTGGGTAAGATTACTGAGGTGACGACAAAGCATATCTTATTTGATGATGGTTCAGAGCTGCCAATGCAGCGCAGACAATATAAAGAATTACTGAATCTTTATACAAGATATTTGATAGAGGGAAGATAGGAGAAAGGGGCTGAAAGCTCCTTTTTTTGTCTCTGGGTGGATGGTACAATTATGCCATAATAATGACCAATCATGCCAAGGGTATTGTCTTTTATAGAAAAGAAGCTATATTAATACTATCGGATTAAGTAGGCAGGAATACTTATCTTACTAGTGAGAAAGGATGTGCCCGGATGGCATTTTCAAATGTTGATAGAACTAAGGAAGTAGAGAAAGAGCAAGGAGTAGTTCGGATTAAATCGACAGACCACTGCCATTATTATGAGAAGCACCCGGATACATTTTTACAAAGAAAAGAATGTTGGACCTGTATTTACAGTGATTTTGGTATCAACACAGGAAATCCTTCTGATACAGGTGTGTGCGAATATAATAAAGATACGAATCGGCTTAGCCATAACCCACTAAGTGATAGTAAGGAGCAGAGGCGATGATAACATTATCCATTCCATCAAGATTAAATGAATTAGACAGAGTTTTGGATTTTGTCAACATCGGGCTTGAGGTATATGCCTGTACGATGGAGGTATGGCAAGAGATACAATGGACGGTACAAACAGTATTTCTGAGCATCATTCAATATGCATATCCAATCAATGAAGGAATCGTAAAGATAAGTCTTAACTATATAGAAGTACAGCAGGCAATAGAGATCTCTTTTTTTGATCAGGGAGTTCCTTATAATCCGCTGGAAAGCTTAAATCCTTCGTTAAGATATAATACGGAAAACTATCTGGAAGGTGGCGTTGGAATATCCGTTCTAGAGAATAGTACCGATAAGTCCAATTATATCTACCTTAATAGGAAGAATGTAACTACAATTAAGAAGTATCTAAGGTAATACTCAATGACTGTACTACAAATTATGCATCAAGTAGAGATTTGTAGGTATACATTAATCGGTTATAAA
>JAQZBA010000032.1 GCA_029239365.1 Herbinix sp.
CATCATAGATAATTCCGGTTACAAAATCATCTTTTTTATAAGGTGAATCCTTAAGAAGCACATCGTAGACCTTCATGGTTGCACAGAGTCTCTTACTTTTGTCTAAATAGAGTGAGATCAACACCTGATCCCCTTCTTCAACCTTTCTTGACTGTTCCTTATAAGGTAGCAGTAAATCCTTCATCAGACCCCAATCCAAAAAGGCACCAACGGTACTTACTTCTTTGACTTTTAATACTGCTAATCCTCCAAGGGTTACGGGGACCTTTTTTGTGGTTGCGATTTCCCTATCTTCGGAATCTTTATACAAGAATACCTCAAGTTCATCACCTGTTACTGTTCCCTCGGGAACCTCCTTGATTGGAAGCAGTATTGTGTGTTTTGAATCCTTACCTTCTGCACTTAAATAAAAACCGAAGTCTGTTTTCTTCACAACCTCAAGGGTTTGGTACTTTCCAAGTTCTATCATTATTGTTATCCTTTCTTTCTAGGTTTCGTGTATGTGTTCTCCGATGAATTCTAATACGGAATATGGCTTCTCATCTATTGAATCAAGAACGATACAATATCGATCCATGTGCTTTATTACCTTTGGAATTATGGTGTCTCCAAGGACTGCTTGCATCCGGTATTCTACTCGCATGGAGTGTATCATAAAATTATCTGGGAGGTATTGCTCAGCCAACTTTATGTATTGCCCGTTATTAACATGTTTATACGAATCAATATTGGATTTTATCACACTGAGGGGGGCCTGTGTCTCTCCTTGTCCGATTATCTCAATCTTGCGATTTACATATTCCATAGGATAGGGAGGCTCTACTGTATAACCGTTCAAATCTTCTGGAATTCTCGTGGGTCTTTGGGTTGTGGTATCAAGATATACCCATACGGAATTAGCTACAGCAAGCACCTCTTCGTTTGAATTCTTCATTATGAAATTACGATATCCATAGAAGCCTTTAAAATCATAAGGCCAGGTTCCGACGATAATCGCATCCCCAAGTTGGATGGGTTGAAGAAGCTTCAGCTGCCAACTGTTTAATAACCAGACCCGGTTTTTAGAGCTTAAGAATTCTAATCCACGATTCAAGTCTTCAGATTGGAAGGTACTGCAATCCTGGAAGTAATTTATAATTGAGGAGGGATCCATGATTCCCTTTTGATGATTTAATTCAGAGTATCTGACTCTACTATGGAAGGTATACATGTAAGCACTGCCTTTCTTGCTCTTTTCATTTTTCTATTATAGCATTTCTTCCTAGTTTTCCATAGCTTTTTTTAAATTTATTAAGAATTTATGATTTCATGGAAAAGTGCTGGAATTATTAATTTATATTTGTTATAATAAGCTTGTTTATAAAGGAGGGATTATTAATTGGACTCGATAGAGTATTATGATAAGAACGCAGTGGAGTATTTCGAAAAAACAGTAGACATTAATATGCAAGGATTGTGGGATCTCTTCACTGAACAATTGCCGGAGGGTGGAAGTGTTTTAGATCTAGGTTGTGGTTCCGGTAGAGACAGTGCATATTTTATTTCCTGTGGCTACGATGTAACTGCAATGGATGCATCAGAAGAAATGTGTGATTTAGCAAGTATACATATCGGACAGGATGTATTACATCTATCATTTGCTGAAATGGATTTTAATGAGGTGTTTGACGGAATATGGGCATGTGCGTCTTTGTTACATGTACCTAGCGATGAGATCGATACGATATTATCAAAAGTAGTTAACAGCTTAAAGATAAATGGTGTTCTCTACATGTCATTTGGTTATGGTGAGTTCGAAGGAGAGCGAGATGGACGTTATTATACGGACTATCGGACGAAAGCTTTGAAGGAGCTGATTGGCAGGTATGAGAATCTGGAGATAATAGATATAGACAAATGCGAAGATAGCAGAGATGAGAATGATAAAGAATGGCTCTATGCATTAGTTCGAAGAATTGAAATAGAATAGGGAAAGAGATACAAGTGAATTGATAAATCAATTCACTTGTCATGTATAAAAAATATGACAATGATTATATAATCATTGTCATATTTTTAAATCGTATTAATATGTCGTATCAAACCTTCAAATCAAAATTTCTGCCAACGTTCGGATTGACGGATTGCTCCATCATCTTAACAATACTTGCTCCGGACTGCTCAAAGGAGTTAAGACTTTTGGCTAGGACAGCAGTACCAATTACGGAATTGCTACCCGACATAGTAACAGGACTTGGGGTTAAAGAAGAGATTGTCATAAGGTACTCCTTTCTTGTGACCCGCAATGAATAATCTGCAACTAATAAGTAATAATGTTACTGAACTCGATACATTAATAATGTATCATGAATATAGATAACTCATGAACGTCAGCTCATCTGATAAATACAAGGGAGCTTGACTATATTATCTACGTTTTCATTATACCATAGATTTAGCTCAAGTCAAATAGACAAATAGTAAGTGTTTGTGAATGATTCTCCACGTTAGAAAAGTCGTGTTCGTTATGAATAGAGGTTTGATTAAAGGAGGAAAAGAATATGATTTATGATGTGATAATAATCGGCTCAGGTCCGGCAGGACTGGCAGCTGCGATCTACGCTAAAAGAGCAGAATTAAATGTAATTGTGATTGAAAAGGCTGGCTTAAGCGGAGGTCAGATCATTAATACCTACGAAGTGGATAATTATCCTGGAACACCCGGAATCAGTGGGTTTGAATTAAGCACTAAATTCAGGGAGCATGCAGATAAGCTGGAGACCAAATTTGTGAACGGTGAAGTAACTAATTTTAGCTTAGAAGGTAATATCAAGGTGGTAACAATGGATGATAATACCGAGTATAAAGCGAAAACAGTAGTGATTGCTACCGGTGGGGCACCCCGTCATCTTGGCGTTGAGGGAGAAGAGAAGCTGTCCGGTATGGGTGTTTCCTATTGCGCAACCTGCGATGGTGCTTTTTTTAAGAATAAAACCGTTGCTGTTGTCGGTGGTGGAGATGTTGCTGTAGAAGATGCTATCTTCTTGGCGAGAATATGTAAACAGGTTTATGTAGTCCATAGAAGAGATCAATTCCGTGCTTCAAAGAGTATTACTTCCAGACTGCTGGATTTAGAAAATGTGACCATTCTTTGGGACAGTGTGGTAGAGAGAATTAATGGCGGAGAAAGTGTAGAAACCATAGAGGTGAAAAATGTGAAATCCAATGAGACAGCTACCTATGACGTGGCTGGTATATTCATTGCTGTAGGCTATCTACCAAATTCGGAGACCTATAAAAAGATTGTTGCTACAGACGAGGCTGGATATATCCTGGCAGGAGAAAACTGCGAGACTAATATTCCGGGTGTATTCGTTGCCGGTGATGTCCGTACGAAAGAGCTTCGTCAAATTATTACTGCAGCATCCGATGGAGCTAATTCCATTACAGCAGTAGAAAAATATTTAAATAATTTGGAGTAGGTAAAATATGACATTAATGCCGGAGAATGAATAAAACTCGGCATTTTATAAAATTATATGATGTTTTAATTTGTTTAATATTGACACTATGTAGCAAATTTGTTATAATTATCTCGAACGTATGTAATAATTTTGTAATAATTACTGTTGCATTATTATTAGATTTAACAAAACCAGGCAAATCATAATTGTGTAGCTTGTATTGCCTGAACTTTATGAGTGCTTTGTTACGTGGGAGGTAATTGATACATGAGAAGAACGAAGGCTATGATGACAGCATTCATTATTGCTTCAGCCGCAATATACATTTCAATTCCGGCGACATCAGTGAAAGCGGATACAATTTCGACAGAACAGGGCGTAGCAGGTGTTGCTCAATTATTAGATAATTATTATTCGTCTGCGGAGACGGATAAGGTAACAGCAGATAAGACCTTAATTAATATATTACAAACCAAGATAATATCACCTTATGCTAATCTGGGTGTGTCTGTAGCAGATAATTATGTGAATGTCAGGAGCGAACCTTCCACGGACAGCGAAGTCGTTGGTAAGTTATATCGCGGTTGTGCTGCGGACATACTTGAATACCTAGACGGTGACTGGGTTAAGATCCAATCAGGAGATGTCAAGGGGTACATAGCTTCCAATTTTCTAGCAATCGGTCGTGCTGCTGAAGATATGATTGATGAATATGCTACACAGTATGCAACTGTTAATACTCAGACCTTAAGAGTACGTGAAGATAAGAGTGTAGACTCTGACATATTAACTTTGATCCCACAAGGCGAAACTTATCCCGTGGTAAAGGATCATGGTGAATGGGTAGAAATTGTATTAGGTACGGATGATGAGACCGGTGGAGACTTTACAGGATTTGTATCCAAAGAATTGGTTGAAATGACCGTAGAGTTTAAGTTTGCGATATCTGTTGAAGAAGAACTTCGTATCCTTCGTGAACAACAGGAAGCGGAGAGAGCAGAAGCAGAGCGTAAAGCGAAGCTTGTGGAAGAAGAAGCAGAGCGTAAGGAAGCAGCTAGAAGAGCAGAGGAAGAGAAGAAAAATAATTCGAAGAATAACTCGAATAATAACTCCTCCAATCAAGAAAGCACAGTAGATAGTGGTTCCAACTCGGGACTTCGTAAAGAAATAATAGAATATGCTCAGAAGTTTGTTGGTAATCGTTATGTATGGGGAGGCGAAAGCTTGACCAAGGGAGCGGATTGCTCCGGATTTGTACGAGCAGTATACGCAGGCTTTGGGTACTACATACCAAGAGTTTCACGGGATCAGGCGGTGTCCGCAGGTAAGAAGGTCAGTGAATCAGAAATGCTTCCCGGTGATCTGGTATTCTATGCGAGCAGTAGTGGAAATGTGAATCATGTTGCAATGTATATCGGTAACGGTATGATTGTACACGCGGCTAATTCAAGACAGGGTATCATTCGTTCGAATGTAAAATATAGAGATATCTATCGTGTAAGAAGAGTCATATATTAATAGTAAAGTTCGCAGGATCCTGATAAAGGGTCCTGCTTTTTATATACGCCCATTTCCAATACCAATATCTCATTGGAAAATTATAAGAAGTATGCTAAAATTATGTAGGATAGATTATATTAGGGAAGATGATCAACCGGTGATTATAAGGAGAAGAATGGTATGCTTGATAATGAGGATAGGAGAAAGTACAAAAGACTTCCGATGGAACTACATTTAGAAGTAGATGAGGTTTTTAAGCAGGATCATATTGTGATTAAGAATTTGAATGCTTCTGTTTCGGTATTTGATATCTCAAGAAGTGGAATTGGTTTTATCAGTGATGCCAGTTTGCCCCTTGGTTATTACTTTCGCGGACGGATTAATTTAGGTGATGGTGATTTCTTTCATGTTGTACTTCAAATAATAAGGGCTCATATTACTGAGAACAGTTATAAGGTATATGGTGCTGAATTTGTTGGCCTTGCTCCTTTCCTTGCTGATAAGGTTAACAAGTATGAGAAGAAGTTGAGTAGCGGAGAAATCAAGCTGGAGGATCATCCGGCGACAAAGGCAGAAGAATAAATAGACGATAGAAAGAACGCAAAGCGTACTTTCTATCGTTTTTTCATTATTTGATCTGTCTTTGTATTTGTTTGTATTTTGTGCTCCATGTGCACAATGCATAATGAAATTAAAATGTCAATGCTTATGACTAAAAGTATTAGGAATGGATAACCTAAAAATAATCTTGAAATTGACTAAATTTACACTACGTTTTAAGAGATGTGAAATGAATAAAGATTATCATAAATCCCTATTGACAAACATAGATATGTACAACATGCACAAAGGAAGCATTAAAGATGGTAAAATATGGGTATTTGCATGTTCAAATATACAAATTATCAATAAGTTATCCACAGCCAAGAAGCCTTGTTTTTGAATAAAAGGGAGTTATACACGGTTTTATCCACATTATCCACATTAAGAAACTACTCTTGTCTCACAAGCAAAAAGGTGTCAATATCGAAAGTGCGTTTTGTAACTTATGATAAATCGTAATTTGGGTACAGAATCTTAAATTTTTGTACTTGACAATACAGTTGTCGGACAATAGTTGGAACAATAGCCCATTTGATTATTAATTCAACTATTTAAGCAAATTTGCAATGATTATACAAATATTAGATCATATTGCGTTTGTTCCTGAGAATTTATGCGATATATGATACGCATTGCAATCGAACTAAGGGTAATAATATTTTTAGTAGCTTGTCACTTCTTGTGGCATATGGTATAATAAGGACAGCATAGAAGGTTAATGCTAACAAGAAAGCAAAAAAGGAGTTGGGCATTATGCGTTATATAATCAGCGGTAAGAACATTGATGTAACAGAAGGCTTGAAGACGGCTGTATATGAGAAGATAGGTAAACTTGAGAGATACTTTACTCCTGACACAGAAATTCATGTAACACTCAGCGTTGAAAAAGAAAGACAGAAAATTGAAGTAACAATACCTGTGAAGGGAAATATTATCAGGGCAGAACAAATAAGTAATGATATGTATGTATCAGTTGACTTGGTGGAAGAAATTATCGAGCGTCAGTTGAGGAAATACAAGAATAAATTAATAGATCACAAGCAAGCAGCTTCTAACTTTAATCAGGCATTTATGGAAGATGATTATTATGAAGATGACACAATTAAGATTGTTAAAACAAAACGTTTTGCAATTAAACCTATGGACGCCGAAGAAGCTTGCGTACAGATGGAACTTTTAGGCCATAACTTTTATGTATTTCGCAATGCACAGACCGATGAGGTTAATGTTGTGTATAAGAGAAAAGGCAACACATATGGTCTCATCGAGCCGGAGTACTAAGATTGAATGATTTTGAATGAATATAAGGAGCTGCTTCCGGTGCGAGACCGGAACAGCTCCTTTCTAACAAATGCTAGACAACAAAACCTGCTAAACTGACTCTTAATGATATGTTTTGGAGGCATCAGTTTCCTGGATACTGCTAAATATCTTCATTTTTTTGCACGCAATAAAATTAAGTTGAATAGTATCAAGGTAAATGTTACAATATTATTTGAACTATTTTTGGATCAAATTTGGAACAGTACAGGAGTGAACAAAGAATGGGAATTATAGAAAAGGTATTTGGTACTCACAGCGAACGCGAAGTTAAGCGTGTATTGCCAATCGTAGACAAGATAGAGGCATTGGAACCGGAATTCGTGAAGTTAACGGATGATGAATTGAGAGCGAAAACGACTGAATTTAAAAATAGACTTAAGAACGGGGAAACCCTAGATGATATATTAATAGAGGCATATGCAATCGTTAGAGAAGCTGCAAAAAGATCCATCGGACAGAGACATTTCCGAGTACAGCTCATTGGTGGTGTGATTTTGCATCAAGGAAGAATAACCGAGATGCGTACCGGCGAAGGAAAGACGCTTACGTCAACTCTTCCGGCATACCTTAATGCATTAGAAGGTAAAGGCGTTCATGTAGTTACTGTAAATGATTATTTGGCAAAGCGTGACTCTGAATGGATGGGTCGTATTCATGAATTCCTCGGTTTAAAGGTCGGTGTTATTCTTAATAGCATGGAAAAGGAAGAACGCCGTGTTGCCTATTCCTGTGATATTACGTATGCAACGAATAATGAATTAGGATTCGATTATCTTAGAGATAACATGGTTGTTTATAAAGAGCAGCTTGTACAACGTGATTTACATTATGCAATCATAGATGAGGTTGACTCCGTATTAGTTGATGAAGCAAGAACTCCACTCATTATCTCCGGACAGAGTGGTAAATCAACAGAGTTATATCGTGTATGTGATATTCTTGCACGTCAGATGCATAAAGGAACTGCCAGTGCTGAGCTCACCAAGATGGCTGCTATCATGAAGGAAGAGATCGAAGAGACAGGGGATTATATTGTTAACGAGAAGGAGAAAAATGTTCACTTAACGGAAGATGGTGTTAAGAGAGTAGAACATTTCTTCAACCTGGAGAACCTGGCAGATCCGGAGAATCTTGAGATACAGCATAATATTATACTTGCTCTCAGAGCTCACAATTTAATGTTTAGAGATAAGGATTATGTTGTGAAAGACGATGAGGTTCTTATTGTAGATGAGTTCACCGGTCGTATCATGCCGGGTAGACGTTACAGTGATGGTCTGCATCAGGCGATAGAAGCAAAGGAAAATGTTAAGGTTAAGAGAGAGAGTAAAACTCTTGCAACCATTACCTTCCAGAACTTTTTCAATAAATACAATAAGAAGAGTGGTATGACAGGTACAGCATTAACCGAAGAGAAGGAATTCAGAGAAATCTATGGTATGGATGTTATCGAGGTTCCTACCAATCTACCAATTGCGCGTGTCGATTTACAGGATGCGGTATATAAAACCAGAAAAGAAAAGGGAATGGCAATTATTAATGAAATCATTGCAGCGTATAAAAAAGGACAACCGGTACTGGTAGGCACGATAACAATAGAATCTTCCGAAGAAATCAGTGGAATATTGAAGAAGTATAATATTCCTCATAAAGTATTGAATGCTAAATTCCATGAACTGGAAGCAGAAATTGTTGCAGATGCCGGTCAGCTTGGGGCTGTTACCATAGCTACCAATATGGCGGGCCGTGGAACTGATATTAAGCTTGGAGAAGGTGTTGTTGCAGTTGGAGGTCTAAAGATTATTGGTACAGAACGTCATGAAGCAAGACGTATTGATAACCAGTTACGTGGACGTGCCGGTCGTCAAGGTGACCCGGGTGAATCCCGCTTCTTTATCTCCCTGGAAGACGACCTCATGCGTCTATTCGGATCTGAGCGTCTCATGGGAATCTTCAATTCCTTAGGTCTTCAAGAAGGTGAGCAGATTGAGCATAAGATGCTGACCAATGCTATTGAGAAAGCACAGAAGAGAATTGAGAGCAATAACTATGGTATCAGAAAGAATCTGTTGGAATATGACCAGGTTAATAATGAGCAAAGAGAGATTATATACGAAGAAAGAAGACGAGTTCTAGATGGAGAGAGTATGCGAGATACCATTTATCGCATGATCACCGATACGGTTGAGGGTTGTATTAATACCAGTATCAGCGATGACCAAGCTCCTGGAGATTGGGATCTGGAGGAATTAAATGATCTTCTTCTGCCGATCATTCCATTACCGAGAATTCAGTTTGATCAGAAGCAATTAGGTAGTATCCAGAAGAACGATCTGTTACAGCAGCTGAAGGAAGAGGCAGTTAAGTTATACGAAGAGAAGGAATCTGAGTTCCCGGAGACAGAACAGATCAGGGAAATCGAGCGTGTTATTTTGCTTAAGGTGATTGATCGCAAATGGATGGATCATATTGATGATATGGACCAGCTTCGTCAGGGCATTGGCTTACAAGCCTATGGACAACGTCAGCCAATCGTGGAATATAAATTCCAGGGTTTTGAAATGTTCGATGCAATGACCTCTGCAATCAGAGAAGATACCATTAAGGCACTCCTTCATGTTCGTATCGAACAGAAGGTTGAGAGAGAGCAGGTAGCGAAGGTTACCGGTACAAATCGTGATGATAGTGTGGCAAATGCTCCGGTTAAGCGTAGCGCGAAGAAGGTTCAACCGAATGATCCCTGCCCTTGTGGTAGCGGAAGGAAATACAAACATTGCCACGGTAGAACTGCTTAGAAGGTACCAATGTATAAAAGTGGTAAATGCGCATAAAAATAATGAATAAGTATAACATAACTCACATTTTACATTGATAAAATGTGAGTTATGTATTGTTTTCAACTGGTTTTCCTAAATTATTCGTGATTATTGAAGAATTATTGCATGTATATGCAAAATATGTTGAGATTTTATAAATAGTAATATATAATACAGTAAAGAGGTGATATAGTGGTTGAGTTAGATCAGTATAAATATACATTGAGTACTTATGAAAAGCCATTAATTGAAGTGGGGGATTCACTTTGACCTGGCTAATAAGAGCCTTAGAGTCAGAGAAATCGAACTAACAATGGAAGAGTCCGGATTTTGGGATAATACCGACAAAGCTCAGATTTATATGAAAGAGCTGAAGAATCTCAAGGATGTTATCGAGGAATTTAATCATCTGAAGAGTGATTTTGAGGATGTTCAGACCTTAATTCAGATGGGCTATGAAGAAAATGACGCAAGTCTGCTTCCGGAGATTGAAGAAGCCTTGAATATCTTTATCAAGGATTTGGAGGAGCTAAAGCTTCGTACCCTGTTGTCCGGCGAATATGATAAATATAATGCTATTATTACACTCCATGCAGGTGCCGGCGGAACAGAAAGCTGTGACTGGGCTAACATGCTGTGCCGTATGTATCAAAGATGGGCAGATAAGAAGGGCTTCACAACGGAAATGATAGATTTTCTTGAAGGTGAAGAGGCCGGATATAAATCTGTTACTCTAGAAATCAGTGGAGTGAATGCCTATGGCTATCTGAAATCAGAGCGTGGCGTGCATAGATTAGTACGTATCTCTCCGTTTAATGCAGCCGGAAAGCGACAAACCTCCTTTGTATCCTGTGATGTAATGCCGGATATTGAAGAAGACACCGGAATTGAGATTAATGATGAGGATTTAAGAGTTGACACTTTTCGTTCTAGTGGAGCAGGTGGTCAGCATGTTAATAAAACCTCTTCTGCAATCAGAATTACCCACTTACCTACGAATATAGTAGTACAATGCCAGAATGAACGTTCCCAGCTTCAGAATAAAGATAAAGCAATGAAGATGCTGAAGGCTAAGCTATACCTTCTGAAGCAGCAGGAGAACCTAGAGAAAATCTCCGGTATTCGCGGTGAAATAAAAGACATCGCCTGGGGTAACCAGATTCGTTCTTATGTTATGCAGCCTTATACATTAGTGAAGGATCATCGAACGAATGAAGAAGTGGGTAATGCCATCACTGTTCTGGATGGAAATCTCGACCCATTTATCAACGCATATTTAAAATGGATTGCTCAAAGTAATATGAGCAAAGAATCCTAAAGGAGGATACTTATGCAAAGAACAAAGCAGGCAGTATTCATGCTTGGAGACAAAGAGTTTGGATTAGATATTATGGAAGTTAACATCATTGAGAAGATCATGAATATTGAACCGGTAGCAAGTTTTTCCAATAATCTAAAAGGAATTATTAAGCTGAGAGGTGATATAATCCCTGTCTATAGTCTTCGTAGAAAGTTTGGCTTAGGGGATATCCAACCAGATGATGATAGCAGATTTATCATTACTACCTCAAACGGGCTCCAGATTGCTTACGAAGTAGATAAAATGTTGGAGATTGTTCAATTTGAAGAGGATCAGACATTTGATGTTCCTTCGATCATTAAGAGCAAAGATACCACTTATATGAAGCAGGTTACAAGTATTGATGACCGATTAATTGTTGTTCTGGAGCATGATGGCATTTTATCAGAGGATGAGCAAAGTAAGATTAAGGCGGTTATTAAGAAATAGATTTTAACTTAAAAAAGAAACAAAGGGAGATAAATATCTCCCAAAAGGAAAGGGAGATAAATATGAAGAAGAAATTTGTAAGTATGATTGTAATCACAGCACTGACGGTGACCCTGTTTGCAGGCTGTGGCAAAAAGGAAAATGATACCTTGATTGTAGGTACCGAGGCTGGATTTGCCCCCTATGAGTATATGGAGGGTGACAAGGTTGTTGGTGTTGATATGGATATTGCACAGGCAATTGCCGATGCTATGGGCAAGAAATTAGAAATTAAGAACATGGACTTCGATGGTGCATTACTTGCGGTACAGAATGGTACTGTAGATTTTGTTGCTGCCGGGGTGTCAGTAGATGAGGATCGTAAAAAGGTGATGGATTTTTCACTTGATTATGTTGATTCAATTGAGGTGGTTGTAGTTAATAAGGCAACACCGGCAGTTAGTGCCGTATCTGATGATGACTTGACTGATAAGGTAGTTGGTGTACAGCAGGGTAACATCGCTGATTTCTATGTAACCGGTCTTGCAGCTAAGGAAGTAAAGCGTTATACCAAATTTGCTCAGGCAGCAGAAGATTTAAAGAACAATAAGATTGACTGCATCGTTATGGACCAATTCCCGGCAGAGGAGTTAGTTACTGCAAATCCTGAACTGGTAATCCTCGATGGAGCTCTGTTCCAGGATAAATATGCGATCGCAGTGAAAAAAGGCAATTCAGATTTACTTAGTGAAATAGACAAGGTAATTCAGGATTTAAAAGATAATGGTAAGATTGAAGAATTTACGGCTAAACATACAAACAAGTAATTAATTACTTGATTTCTTTCAGAATGTACTAGGGGGCTGTTATCTATATCAACAGCCTCTATCTTTGTTTTTATCCCATAGATAATGTGTCTTGAAAACGCTCCGAGGTGGATGCGAATACTAATTACAGGAGGTAGGAAATTGTTCGAAAGCTTACGCGATTCCTTTTATAATGCATTAATTCCGGATCAGCGATACCTTGCTTACTTGGATGGTTTAAAGATTACTCTTTTGATTTCTTTCTTTGCTATCATCTTGGGTATAGCAATTGGTATACTAGTAGCAGTGGTTAAAGTTACTGCTATGAATTCCAAGATGAAATGGCTCGTTGCCATTTGCAACTTATATATTAATATCATCCGTGGTACGCCTCTCATGGTACAGCTGTTGATCATTTATAATTTGATTTTTACATCCAGAAACACAAATGAGCTTTTGGTAGGAGCTGTCTGCTTCGGTATCAACTCGGGTGCTTATGTAGCCGAGATTATCCGTGCGGGAATCGAATCAATAGACCGTGGTCAGATGGAAGCGGGCAGATCCCTGGGTCTCAATTACCTTCAGACAATGAAGCTGATTATCCTTCCTCAGGCGGTACGAAATATCCTGCCGGCGCTTGGTAATGAATTCATCGTATTGATCAAGGAGACCTCAGTAGCAGGTGTTATTGCAGTTACAGACTTAACCAAAGCGGCTCAGTATGTAGGCTCAAGAACCTGGGATATCTTACCGCCGCTCGTCATTGCAGCAGCATGCTATCTTGTGCTGGTAATGGGGTTAACGAAACTACTAGGTGTATTAGAAAGGAGGTTGGGTAAGGGTGATCGTCACTAAGAAGTTAAAAAAAGCATTTGGTGATCATATGGTACTATGTGGAATAGATGCTACAATTGAAAAGGGTGAAAAAGTTGTTGTAATCGGACCGTCCGGTTCCGGAAAGTCAACCTTTTTGCGTTGCTTGAATCTCCTTGAGACGCCTACGGATGGTGAGATCTGGTTTGAGGGAGTGAATATTACCGATAAGAAGTCGGATATCAATAAGATCCGTTGTAAGATGGGAATGGTATTCCAACAGTTTAATCTGTTTCCACATCTGTCCGTATTAGAGAATATTACCTTGGCTCCTATTCAATTAGGGCTAATGACGAAGCAACAGGCAGAAAGCAAAGCTCATGAACTGTTACAAAGAATCGGTCTGACTGAAAAAGCGGATTCCTATCCGAATCAGCTATCCGGCGGACAGAAGCAGCGCATCGCTATCATCCGTGCGTTAGCTATGAATCCCGATGTGATGCTTTTTGATGAACCTACTTCTGCTCTTGACCCTGAGATGGTTGGAGAGGTTCTTGATCTGATGGCTCAGCTGGCAGACGAAGGTATGACCATGGTTGTTGTAACTCATGAGATGAGATTTGCGAAGAAGGTAGCTACCCGTATTCTGTTTATGGATGAAGGTATGATTGTAGAAGAGAATACTCCTGAAGCATTCTTTGACCATCCGACCCATCCCAGATTACAAGAATTTCTGTCGAAAATTTTGTAATAAAGATACACTGAGATTATATATCACAGGGTATAAAACTATTGCGTTGCTAGTTGAAGAGTAGTCATTTTGTATGTTTTTTATCCTAGAGAATAAGTAGTTAAAATTAGTATGATTCAAGACGAATGTATAAAATAAATAGATTATTAATGAAAAGCTCCTTTTGTGAAAATACAAAAGGAGCTTTTTGCGGACGGTATGAACAACTCCAAATACTTAAGAATCTCGTAATTAATTTTTATACAAAAAACTTAATAATTATCCCAAGACTTTCAAGCATAAGTAACAAATCTTTATTTTTTGGGTGGAAGATGGTAAAATGCTATTGCATTATGAATAAATATATGGTAGTATATCTTTCTTAGAAAGACAATTGTATTTGATGTAAATACAATCTGTAATTATTCGTACTTATACTACCCTGAAGAACCTCAGGAGGAGCGAAACACATGAAAGATGATCAATATTTTATAGTTAAGAAGAAGGCAGTACCCGAGGTGCTGCTAAAAGTAGTGGAAGCAAAACGACTTCTTGATTCAGAGAGAGTGATGACAGTTCAAGAGGCCACAGATGCTGTTGAAATCAGTAGAAGTTCTTTTTATAAATATCGTGATGACATATTCCCGTTTTATGAGAATACTAGAGGGAAGACAATTACCTTTATGCTTCAGATGGATGATAAACCTGGATTATTATCCAAGGTACTCAATCAGGTAGCAAAATGCGAAGCGAATATCCTGACAATTCACCAAAGTATTCCGGTAAATGGAATCGCTCTGTTGACGTTAAGCATTGAGATACTGCCACAGACAGATAGTACTTCGCAAATGATTGATTCGATTGAAGCGATGGATGGAGTTCATTATGTTAAACTTGTTTCCAGAGAATAATGTGAATTAAAAATCAAATTCACATAGGAAGAACCACGAAGTTCGTACAGAGGTACTCACTCCTTGTTCTTCCGGACTGTTTGTGCCTGTGAAACCAAAGTGTAAACCGTCTCGCAGGCGAGACGTTACACAATTGGCATAAACTAATTCAAAGGGTAGGCATTAATTTAGAATGAATCATGTACTCACTCCTTGTTCTTTCGGATTGTTTGTGCGTGCTCCTTGTTCTTTTTGTCTGAGTAAGTCTCCGGGAGGGACTTCTACAGTTGCCAGGGTATTCACTAGAAGATTAACAGGATTTCAACAGAAGAGATGAAAGTTGCAGCAGAACAGGAGGAGTAGTGATGATAAATATTGCAGTCTTAGGATACGGCACAATTGGTTCCGGTGTAGTCGAGGTTCTCGGTATCAATGGTGAGAGCATTAAGAAGAGGGCAGGAGATCAGATTAATATTAAATATGTTCTGGACCTGAGAGAATTTCCGGGTGATCCTATTATGGATATACTAGTTCATGATATTAATATTATATTAGAGGATCCTGAAGTAAAGGTCGTTGTGGAAGTTATGGGCGGCGTTGAACCTGCATATTCCTTCGTGAAACAAGCAATGTTAAAAGGAAAGAGCGTGGTTAGCTCCAATAAAGAATTGGTAGCAAAGCATGGTGCAGAGCTACTGGACCTTGCGAAGGAGCATGATCTTAATTTCCTCTTTGAAGCAAGTGTCGGTGGAGGCATACCGATTATCAGACCCTTAAACCAATCCCTGACTGCTGATGAAATTGTTGAAATTACTGGTATATTAAATGGTACAACAAACTATATATTATCAAAAATGAGTGAAGAAGGTCTCGATTTTGATACCGCGTTGCAAAATGCCCAAAGAAAAGGATACGCTGAACGTAATCCGGCAGCCGATGTAGAAGGTCATGATGCTCGCAGAAAAATAGCCATCCTGTCTTCACTTGCGTTCGGAATGCAGGTGGATTTTGAGGATATTTATACCGAAGGAATTACCAAGATAACGGATACAGATATTAGATATGCAAAGGCTATGGGTGCAAGAATTAAGCTTTTTGCCTCTAGCATTCGTGGTAGTGACTCCCACGTTCATGCGATGGTAGCTCCGGTTCTCATAAAAGCGGATCACCCTCTATTCAGTGTAAATGAAGTATTCAATGGTATCTTTGTCAGAGGAAATGTAATTGGAGATGTTATGTTCTATGGCAGTGGCGCAGGTAAATTACCGACGGCCAGTGCAGTGGTGGCAGATGTTGTTGATGCGGCAAAGCATATAGGTAAAAATATTTGGACCATATGGAGCAGTAAAAAGCTGGAGCTTACGGATATCAATCAGATTCAAAATCGTTTCTTTATCCGCATGGCAGGCGATATCGATGAATCAAAAGCTGAGGTTCAAAAGATATTTGGTGAAGTAGAGGAAGTAACTGCACCCGATGTAATCAGCGAGTATGCATTTATTACACAAAGCATTACCGAACTGGAGCTTAAAGAAAAGAAAGAATACTTAGATAATGTGGTAAGTACGATCCGTGTAAGATTTTAATCTACGTTTGATAAGATATTCTTAATTACAGGATACGATATCGTAAGTAAAGCGGATGCTATTATATTAAGAAGAATGAAAATTAAAAGAAAGTCTGCGATGCTGGCTTTCTTTTATCTAGGTATGCCTGGCAAGAGAGATAATCAACTAGAGTTATTCCTAGATGATCAAAGACATACCGATACTGATTGCTTATGAAGAAAGGATTTGATGATATGAAATACATTGTTGTTCTTGGGGATGGTATGTCCGACGAACCGTTAGCCGTACTAGACAATAGAACACCCCTTATGGCAGCTATTACTCCCCAACTGGATCGATTAGCTAAGATATCAGAGCTTGGCATCGCACATACGATACCGGAGGGTATGAAGCCCGGTAGTGACACTGCCAATCTGGCCGTTCTTGGATATGATCCGAAGATTTATTATTCCGGACGTTCTCCCTTGGAAGCACTCAGCATAGGTATCGATATGAAGCCGACGGATATTGCACTTCGTTGTAATATCGTAACTTTATCCGAGGAAGATGTACCATATGAGCAGAGAACGATTATTGATCATAGCGCGGGAGAGATCTCCACTGAGGATGCAGCCGTATTAATTGAGGCGGTCAGAGAAGAACTAGAGAATGATAGTTATAAATTCTATGTTGGAACCAGTTACCGACATCTGACCATCTGGGAGCAGGGTGAGGTAATTGATTTAGCTCAGCCCCATGATATCTTAGGCAGAGTAATCGGTGAGTATCTGCCAAAGAATGCTGTGTTTAGAGATATGATGATTCGAAGCTTCCATATATTGAATCAGCATCCACTTAATATAGCAAGGCAAGAAAAGGGTTTAAATAAGGCTAACTCTATCTGGTTCTGGGGTGCAGGAACAAAACCGGCCCTCACCTCCTTTGAAGAGAAGCATCACAGGAGAGGTGCCATGATTTCAGCGGTTGATCTTCTGAAAGGAATCGCAGTTGGAGCAGGAATGAAAGTGATAGAGGTGCCCGGCGCAGATGGAACCCTTCATACGAATTATGAAG
>JAQZBA010000033.1 GCA_029239365.1 Herbinix sp.
TCTGACCAGAGCAGAGGTAGCTGAAATTCTTTACAACATTTATAAAGCTGAATAAGAGCTTAGTGGGTTATTAACTGCAATAAAGGGATTGTTTCAAAATTATTTGAAACAATTCCTTTATTGTATAGTAGTGCATAAGACCTAAAAAAATGGACTTTAATGGTATAGCACAAAATACTTAAAGTATTTTGTTGCTATACTTTTTCTGTCGATTTATAATAATGTTAAAATATTAACTATTTTTTACAGAGGGTAACTTCGATGGGTACTGAATTGGATTTCTACAATGAATACCATAATAGTGACTGGTTGGGTCATGACATACCGGAAGATATTACAAAGCGTTATGAGATGAAAGCCTGTTTAAAGATGTCAGAGGATAAACAGGTCTATTTGGTGACCTCAAAAACAAATTGGAAGAAGTACATATTGAAGGCATTATCAAGTCATTCCCAGGAGAGTCTGGAAGAGGAATATAAGCTTTCTATGGAATTATCTCATCCGGGTATTATTGCTACGTCCGAGTATATTAAGGGAACAGATTACAATTACTTGATACGTGAGTATGTGGAAGGCAATACTGTTACAGAGTTGGTCGAAATGACGGGGGAAGACCATCTTCAAAGTGAGGACTTGATTCGGATTACAACACAGCTATGTGATATATTGCAATATTTACATTCACAAAAGCCTCCTATTATCCATAGAGACATTAAGCCGGATAATATCATTATAACAAAACAAAAAGATTGTATGCTCATTGACTTTGGTATCTCTAGACGATATCAAGGTGAAGTAGATACGGATACATTTGTTATGGGAACACAATTTTCGGCACCTCCAGAGCAATATGGCTTTGCTCAGACGAACGCGAGGAGTGATATTTATTCCATAGGCGTTCTGATGTTCTATATGGCTACGGGAAGTTTGAATATCAAAGAACGGAAGAAATATCAGATACCGGGTGATATACGAAGTATAATCAGGAAGTGTACAAGGTTCTCTCCGGAGGACCGCTATACCTCAGTGAAGCAATTAAAAAATAAATTGATAAGTTATCCTTATTTATATAAAAAGCGAAGAATGCTTTCTACCGGGATCCTCTCAATTGCTTTATTGGCCCTGATCATTACGTTATCTGCCCTCCTGGATAGGTCCAGTTCTAATAAGAATATACAGGTGTCGATGTCAGACATTGATTCTCCACGGAGTAGTACTGTTTTAACAGGTTCGCCAAGAATACCTGCAACCGAACCGCCATCGCTGGTCTTTGATGAGACAGCGAGTACTCAAGAGATAGGAGAAAGCAATTTAGGACTACTGGATGTAGAATCCACACCGGTAGTTATTTCTGACTTTCCGGTATCTGTTTCGGATCAAAATATAGACATGGAACAGGAGATGCCTGACACTGAGCCATTCTTGGAGGAAGCCTCCGACAGAGTTGAGATGGTAGCTCAAGCAACGGACATAGTAGCGACGGTACAGGATCTCATTAATACAACTGCATCACAGCCTGAGAACCAAAAGAGCTCCTCGCAGGATGAAAAGGTGATGCAGATACAGGCACCTTTGACAGAAGATGAGAGAGTGTATGAATTCAAATCTTCCTTAATTGAATCGGCAGTTCGCGAAATATTAGGAATATCCGTAGCTGTGCCGATTACTTACAATGATTTAGAACAGATTACTTCATTGTTTCTTTGTGGTCAGCAGAGATATGAGAGGTGGGATGAACATTTTGTGTATGGTGCCAGTCAATATATGATTGGCTCACAGTACAACGAGAAACAGTTATTTGCGATCAATGGCCAAATAACATCTCTGGAGGATATCACCCATATGCCTAATATAGAGAAGCTGGCACTATATAATCAGAACATAAGTGATCTTACACCCTTGAAGGATCTGCATTATTTATCCTACCTTGGGGTAGGATGTAATAATATTAGCGAACTAGAGCCTGTGTTAACCATAAAAAGCTTGAATTATCTGGATATTTCGGGGAATCCGATTATGAATGATGATATTGAACCGCTCTCTGCCTTGCCATATTTGTGGGGGCTCGATCTAGGTGGGACCAAGGTGACCAGCATCTATGGAATCAAGGACCTGAAACTTGCTTTTCTCTCCCTTTTAGAGTGTAAGATGGGAGACTGCATTGGTCTGGATGAGATGATAACCCTAGATAGTCTGACTATAACTGGAGTCAATAATGCAATTTCGGAACGAGCATTAGATAAGATTGCTTTATTAACCAATCTTAGGACTTTGAAGATATTTGGAAGCCAAGGCTTTGATCTATCCAAGTTATCATCTCTTAAATCCTTATATTTGCTCGACCTGTGTGGTATGTGGGATTGCTCATCCCTCAAAAATATGAATAATCCAAGTCTGGAGCAACTCTATATTGATATATGGCGAAATCTTGATTTATCAGGTGTTGAGAATTTGACGAATGTAACACAAATATCGCTACGAGATTCTGAGTGCTCCGATTACACACCACTACTTAAAATGAAGAGCTTGGAGAAGGTATACTGCGGCCAGGAGCAACTTACGTTGATCAGGGATCAGTTAGGTGAAGTGAATTTTGTGTTGATTGCACAGTAAATATTCTGAGAAACAGGCAGTAATTAAGTCAGATAAGCGGCTTAATACTGCCTGCTTTTAGCGCAATCCGCTCCGGTGCGAAAGAGCTAGCATTGGAGATTAATCAGAATATGATTGACATGCTCTGAGATGACAGGCTATAGTTGTATTATCCTTTTGATACACCTAGTATGGTGATCGATCAAAGAGGAGAAAGTATCGAATGAAAAAAGGGGTTTATGATGAATTTAGAGTTTATGAAAAGGGCAATTAATCTGGCGAATCAAGGAAGTGGCTTTGTGAATCCGGATCCATTGTCAGGTGCAGTATTAGTTAAGGATAATAAAATTATCAGCGAAGGCTTCTATGAAATGTTTGGTGGTGAACCTGCAGAACTGGCAGTCCTTCGTAAGGTGGAAGGTGATTTAACAGGTTCTGAGCTATACCTCAATATAGAACCCTTTCATGGTGAGAAGAAGACACAGGAATGTCTGGATTTGATTGAGGCGAAGGGAATTGCAAAGGTATGGATAGGAATTCGTGATAACCAGCCCGGGACGAAGATTGATTTTCTGAAAGAACTTGAAAATAGAAATATCAGTTATGAGCTTGGTATTCTACAAGAGGAATGCGAAGAACAAAATGAAATCTACTCCTATTATAGTAGGACGAAAGAACCCTATGTAGTTGTGAAATGGGCAATGACATTAGATGGCAAATTAGCCACAAAAACAGGCGATTCCAAATGGATCAGTTCGGAGGGCAGCCTACATTTTGTTCATCAGTTAAGGCAACGGGTCGCAGCCATTCTAGTAGGTGAAAACACGGTGAGGCAGGACAATCCTATGTTGACAACAAGGCTGGAGGGAGTAACAATATCGAATCCTTTGAGGGTAGTTGTAACGAAGTATGGAGATATTCCCTTGGACTCTAAGGTGCTACAGGTTGACGAGAATGTTAAGACCTTGATTATTGCCTCGGAATTTCTTCCGAAAGAAAGAGAAAGCGAACTTCTTCAATTAGGTGTTCAGATTGCAAAGCTACCAGAACGAAACGGAAGGATAGACTTCCATGACATCATGAAGCTGTTGGGTAGTAGGAACATTGATTCCTTATATATTGAAGGTGGTAGTGCCATACTGGCCTCTGCATTTGAAAGTAATTGTGTCCATAAAGTATATACTGCGATTGCACCAAAGATTGTTGGAGGAAAAACTGCTTACACACCGGTAAGTGGGAATGGAATTGAATACATGAGAGATGCAATTGTTCTAAAAAGAGTATCTCATGAGATAATAGGTCCGGATGTAATTGTTAAAGGTTATCTATAGGAATGAAAAAAGCTGTTGCAAAAGGAACTTATTTTGCAACAGCTTCTTATTGTTAGCAATTCTGTTATTTCCATTATTCTTCTTTTACTTTGTTATAATTATCTGCAACGATATCCCAGTTGAGTAATTCGAAAAATGCTTTGATATAATCGGCACGCAGGTTCTTGTACTTCAGATAATAAGCATGCTCCCATACATCGATACCAAGGATAGGGACCCAAGCCTCATTCGGATCCATTAAGGGATTATCCTGATTCGGACTGGAGGAGACCTTAAGCTCTCCCTCTTTATTTGCAGATAGCCAAGCCCAGCCGGAACCAAATCTGGTCGCACCAGCACCGGATAGTTTTTCCTTCAAGGTAGGATAATCACCGAAATCTTTCGCAATCTGTTTCGCTAGATCACCTGTTGGCTCGCTGCTTCCTCCGGGCTGTAGGGTAGCAAAATACAGGTTATGGTTATAGTAACCTCCTCCATTGTTTTTTATTGTTGTCCGCAATGCTTCATCGGATGTATGGTCAAGGTTTTTGAATATATCTTCTATGGAGGAATTGGACAGTTCCGGAGCTTTTTCCAGTGCTGCATTCAGGTTATTGGTATAAGCGGCATGATGCTTTGTATAATGGGTTACCATGGTAAGCTCATCAATATGAGGCTCCAATGCGTTGAAATTATATTTTAATTCGATCTGCTTAAACATATGATTTACACTCCTTTACGTATGATTTCTATTATTGAATTTAAAACAATTATATTGTGTTAAATATATCTTGTAATCATATTATTGCACAATAAACAATATAACGCAATAGTAAAATGACAATTAAATAATAAATAAAAAATTAACGAAAATATTAAATAAATACGTGAAATAAAGAAACAATTAGTATGCCAATCTGACCATAGAAGTTGTATTTGCATACATCGATATACGCTTTTTAGTATGGTATGGAACGCTTGTAAATTACGGCAGAGAGTCTTATAATATTACATAGAATAATATTAGATTGATACGAACTGTTACATATACGTTTGAAAATTCAGCAACTTGGTAACATGAAGCGTCAGTACTAATCAATTAAGGAGGATTTATAAATGTCAGATAAACTACGTGATGTAATCGAAGATGTTAGGAAGAATAGAATAGTAATCATAACAGATGATGACCTGGCACAAAGCGGAGGAGTATTCTTTGCTGCGAGTGAGCTTGCAACAAAAGAGAATATAAATTATATGATGAAGAACGGTTCCGGTTTTATCTGTATCTCTCTTTCAGAGGAGAAGACGCAACAGATAACACTGCCTCAGTACAACTCCTATGGGAAGCAGGATAATCCCAATGTTTATCTGCTCTCTGTGGATGACATTGACAGCAGCTCCGGAATTACCGCAGAGGATCGGACGCTAACTATTCGTAATTTGTTAATTCATCCGATCGACCATAACCATTTTAAGACACCTGGTCATGTCTTTGTCATGAAAGCATCCAATGGCGGCGTCCTTAAGAAAGCCGGACATGCTGATGCTGCTTCGGATTTAGCTGAAATTGCAGGATGTTACCCTTCCGGAATCTTCACGGAGGTACTGAATGACTCCGGTGAGGTATTGAAGGGAGAACAGCTTCTGAATTATGCAGAGCAAGCAGGTCTTCGGGTCATTACGATTGAAGCGCTGATTGCATACCGCAGAGAGACGGATTGTTATGTGGTAAGAGAGGCGGAGGCTAATCTTCCGACTGAGTATGGAGATTTTCGTATGGTCGGTTTTGTCAATAAGCTGAACGGAGAACATCATGTAGCTTTGGTAAAAGGTACGATTGAGGAAAGCGATGAAGTGCTGGTTCGGGTTCATTCCGAATGCCTTACCGGCGATGCGTTCCATTCTCTAAAATGCGATTGCGGTGAACAACTTGCAGCAGCACTTCAGAATATCGAAACGGCAGGAAAAGGAGTTCTTCTGTATCTCAGACAGGAGGGTCGTGGTATCGGACTGATTAATAAGATCAAAGCCTATAAGCTTCAAGAGGAAGGAATGGATACCGAGGAAGCCAATATCGCACTGGGTTTTCCGGCAGACATGAGAGATTACGGGATCGGAGCTCAGATCCTCAGTGAGCTAAAAGTAAGAAAAATACGTTTGATGACGAATAATCCGAAGAAGTTGGTGGGATTAAAAGGTCATGGGATAGAAATCGTGGAAAGAGTACCTTTGATTATGGACACCAATGCGCATAATAAGAGATATTTTGATACGAAGAAGGAAAAGATGGGTCATTTATATTAAAGTGAAAATAAAAGCAATTTTCACTTTAATAAGAGAAATGTTACATGGAGCAGCCTGCAAGATAATGCAAAGCTGCTCCATGATTCTTTATCTTGTGAGGCCATGCTAAAATAGTGTAAAATAATATTAAATTAATGAAAAGATTTTTTTGCTATCCTATGATTAAATATAAGTAGATGTAGTTATATAAGAGGTGGATACCGCCCATAGGGTAGATTGGAGACCGCGATGAAATATAAAGTTCTGGTTGCTGATGATGAATATATGATACGCAAGGGAATGATCAAGCTATTAGGAAAATATAGCGATTTAGAAGTGGTAGCGGAAGCCGAGGATGGGGAACAAGCCATTGAGCTTGCTGAGAAAATAGGCTTTGATATTGTCTTTGTTGATATTAATATGCCCTTCATTAACGGCTTACAGTTCATCGAAAAATTAAAGGATATCCAGCCAAACGCAATTGTCAATATTATTACCGGCTACGATAAGTTTGAGTATGTAAGACAGGCATTAAGGCTGGAGGTATTTGAATATATTCTAAAGCCCCTAAACGAAAAGAATTTTGAGGATACGATCAATCGGATTACAGATACCCTAGTCAAGAAGCGCAGTGAGGAAAAATACCTGCAATGGGCAAAATCCGCCCTAGGCAGGAATAAGCATGGACTCATTGAGAATTTCTTCGATCAATGTGCGAAGCAGGCATATTCGAAGGAGAAAGTAAGAGAAGAGATGCAATATCTGGGATTAAGTCAGTATAAGCAGTACTCCTTAGGTATGTTCTTCCTGGAACAGCTTGAGAATGCGGATATTAGAAAGCACTGGGAGGAGCAACTGATCTATTATGCGGCAGAAAATATCGCTAGAGAATTATTTGACCGCTTAGCACCGGTCATCACTTTCTTTGGGAAAGGGTTTCTGACCTTAATCTGTAGGACTGAAACGGCGAATGAGATGGAGGTCATTCTTCGGGAATACATAGAGACTGTGGAACGATTTATGCCGGTCAAGGTAATAGCTGCTCACAAGTCAGGGGATGATACGGATCAAATGTCCCGGATTTATGTCACTTTGCTGGAACAGATGAATGAACTTAAGTCCTATCCGAGTATCATTAAGAAAGTAAAGCAATTCATTCATAGTAATTATCAACGTGAGGCGGTATCCTTACTTGAGGCAGCAGAATATGTGAACCTTTCACCACAACATCTAAGCAGAATATTCAAAAACAAGATGGGTATCACCTTCGTGGATTATCTGACTCAGGTCAGAATTGGAAAAGCAATTGAACTGTTCCAGGATGAGGATTTAAAAATGTATGAAATAGCCGAGAGGGTTGGTTATACAACACAACACTATTTCAGCAGCGTATTCAAGAAGGAATTGGGGATATCACCAATCGATTATAAGAGCAATAAAAAGAAGCTAATTATTTGATCAATAGGATTAACTTAGGTTTAGCATTTCGGAGCTGAAAGTGAGGGGAATACTCTCGCCATACAAGATCCGGAATGCTAAATTTTTGTATATTCCTCCTTGTTTAATGTAAAGACTTCTCAGTCCTCTTTTACTACAATGGAGTTACCAGATGAGGAGAAGACTCATAAATAGGATGGTAACTACAATAACAGGAGGGTAAGTTATGAAAAGAAAGCTTTTAGGGTTAGGATTATGTGTGGCAATGGTTATGTCAATGTTTGCAGGCTGCTCCAAGGACGCTGCTGAGACAAGTGCCGGAGGAGACAAATTAGTAGTAGGCTTCGCACAGATTGGACAGGAGTCCGGATGGAGAGATGCAGAGACAGCTTCCATTCAATTCTATGCAGGGCAGAACCTTGACACCATCGAATTAAAATTTGCTGATGCACAACAGAAACAGGAAAACCAGATTAAGGCAATTAAGTCCTTTATCGAAATGAAAGTAGATGTAATCGGCTTGGCACCGGTAGTTGAGACCGGATGGGATGCAGTATTCACAGAAGCAAAAGAAGCAGGAATCCCGATTGTACTAGTAGACCGTATGGCAGATGTAGGGGATGATCTTTATTCAACCTTTATCGGTTCTGACTTTATCCTAGAAGGTAAGAATGCTGCTGATGAGATGGCAACCTTGCTTGGTGGATCAGGCAAAATCGTAGAGTTAGAAGGTACCGTTGGCGCATCTGCAGCGAATGACCGCAAGACAGGCTTTGACGATCAAATAGCAGCTCAATATCCCGATATTCAGATTCTTGAATCGCAGACCGGTGACTTCACCAGATCCAAAGGCAAAGAGGTTATGGAATCCTTCCTTAAGACCTATGGCGACGAGATCAAAGGTGTATATGCACATAATGATGATATGATGTTAGGTGCTATTGAAGCGATCAAAGAAGCAGGATTTAAGCCAGGTGTGGATATTAAGGCTGTATCCATTGACGGTGTTAAAGGTATCTTTGAGGCTATGGCAGCAGGGGAAGCAAATGTTACTATAGAATGTAACCCGTTATTAGGACCGCAATTCTTTGATGCTTGTGCCAAGTTAAAGGCTGGTGAGAAGGTTGATAAATGGATCAAATCTGATGAAGGCATCTACCGTCAAGATACCGCAGCCACTGATTTACCGACTCGTAAATATTAATTAACTACATAAATCTGTTCTCCTATAGAAGAGGCTGTTGCAAAACGATATGTTCATATACTTCAATGAAATATTATGCAGGAAGTACTATGCTGCTTCAAGAAGTATATCCCCTAGAGTTTTGCAATAGCCCTTTGTAATGTAATAGCAGTTATAGATAGATTATGATGTGAGGAGAGTTCGATACCATGAATACAGAGCCTATATTGATAGAGCTTTTGCATATCACTAAGAAATATTCAGAGGCAGTGGTTGCATTAAACGATGTGCGATTTCAATTAAACCGTGGAGAAATTCACGCCCTTTTAGGGGAAAACGGAGCTGGTAAATCAACCCTGATTAAAGTGTTAACCGGAGTAGAAAAACGCAACTCAGGCATTATCTCATTCGAGGGGAAGGAGATTAACCCTAGATCACCACAGGAAGCACAGGATATCGGAATTAGTACGGTATATCAGGAGGTTAATCTTTGCCCGAATCTATCGGTGGCTGAGAATATCTATATCGGAAGAGAGCCAAAAAAGGGTGGGCGAATCGATTGGAATGCGATTAATAATCAAGCAAAGAAGCTTATGGAAAAGTTTGATTTAGATATCAATGTTACTAAGAGGCTGGATTCTTACTCCGTAGCAATCCAACAGATGGTGGCAATTGCTCGGGCCTCTGATATATCGGCAAAGGTCCTTATTCTGGATGAGCCGACTTCAAGCTTATCGAGGCTGGAGGTGGATAAGCTCTTTGATACCATGCGGCTTTTACGAAGTCAGGGCATGGGTATTATTTTTGTAACTCATTTTCTGGATCAGGTATATGAAGTAACGGACACGATTACCGTACTCAGAAATGGTGAATATGTCGGAACCTATGCGACTGCTCAACTATCTAGAGTAGAGCTTGTTGGTAAGATGATCGGGAAAGAGTATTCACAAATTAGTGATAAGCTGCAACCTCATGTAGAAGCCGAGACCGAAGGCAAGCTGTTTGCCGATTTACAGGAAGTCACAGGACTCGGTACGGTAAGGGATATGAATATGTCCATCTGCTACGGCGAAGTATTAGGGCTCTCCGGGCTCCTAGGCTCCGGACGATCTGAAACGGCGAGATTGATATTTGGAATTGATAAGATAGAGAAGGGTGACTTAGAAATTAAAGGGGAGCGGGTAAGCTTAAAGAGTACTTTGGATGCGATCAAAGCAGGAATTGCCTTCTGCCCGGAAGATAGAAAGACGGATGGTATCGTTGGAGATTTATCGGTACGGGAGAATATTATTCTGGCCCTACAAGCGAAGAAGGGAATGCTTAATCGAATTACCAGACAGGAAGCAGAAGAGATTGCAGAGCAGTATATTAAGAAGCTTGAGATTAAGACCCCGACCTCGGAGCAATTAGTGAAGAACTTGAGCGGTGGTAATCAACAGAAGGTTATCTTGGCACGCTGGCTGGCTACGAATCCGGAGCTGCTGATACTGGACGAACCAACCAGAGGAATTGATATCGGAACGAAGGCAGAGATACAGAAGATTGTAACGGATCTTGCGAAGCAGGGTATGGCAGTCATATTCATCTCCTCGGAAATCGATGAAATGCTCCGCTGCTGCAGCAGGATTGCTATCCTAAGAGATTATAAGAAAATCGCAGAAATCAAGGGCAGTGCAATATCAGAGCAGACCATCATGAGATATATTGCCGGAGGTGAGATTGATGAAAAAGATTACTAGGATAACCGGTTGGCAGGCATTCTGGCCAATCATGATTTTACTTGGGATATTAATCTTTAACGTTATTATTACAGGGGGAAGCTTTCTAGAGATGAAGATTGTAGATCATCATCTCTACGGGAGAATTATTGATATTATCCGTAATGGCAGCAAGCTGATGCTGTTATCCATCGGATTAACCTTAGTATTAGCTACCGGGGGTACGGATATTTCCGTCGGCTCCACCATGGCAATCAGTGGTGCGGTGGCCTGTAGTATTATTAGCGGAACCTTATTGACAGGCGTGGGGGGGAATGTGTTTGTCGCTATCTTGGTGGCGTTGTTGGCAGGTGCCGCCTGCGGGGCATGGAACGGTTTCCTGGTATCTAAGATTAAGATTCAACCGATCGTAGCGACTATGATCCTAATGGTTGCAGGAAGAGGAATTGCCCAACTGATTACCAGGGGTAAGATTGTGACAGTGAATTCCGATGCCTATTACTTTATTAACGGTGGTTATATCTTCGGACTTCCCTTTCCATTATTCATTGTTGGTTTTGCATTACTGCTATCCCTATTGTTAACCAAAAGGACCGCCTTTGGACTGTTTTTGGAGGCAACCGGCTGTAATTCCAATGCCAGCAAATTTACAGGTATTCATGTAAGCAAAATTAAATTCTTGGTTTATACTTGCAGTGGAATATTAGCAGCGATAGCCGGTCTCATCGAAAGTGCCGGTATCAAGGGTGCAGATTGCAATAATGCCGGACTCATGATTGAACTAGATGCCATACTAGCGGTCGCAATCGGAGGAACCTCCTTAAATGGCGGCAGATTTTCAATTCCTGCAAGTATCGTAGGAGCGATTATCCTCCAGAGTATCACGACCACTGTATATGCAATCGGTGTTCCACCGGAGATTATACAGGTAATTAAAGCTGTCCTGGTTATCATCATTTGTCTGTTCCAGTCCACACAGTTCAAGACCGCCATGATGAATAAATTGCGGATTAGAAAGGTGGCATAATATGACAATAAAGAATCGGAAATTACATATAAATAATATTTCACTGACGATTACGGCGGTCTTGTTCGTAGCACTTTTTACCTTTGGTTCCGTATCCTATGATCAGTTTTTCTCCTTATCAACCTTTTTGAATCTGTTCAATGATAACGCTTACCTGATTATCGCTTCCGTCGGAGTCACCTTTGTATTACTGACCGGTGGAATCGATATCTCAATTGCCTCCACGATCGCATTTACCTGTGTATTCTCTGCATATCTGCTAAGACTTGGAGTGGCAGAATATATAGTAATTCCCTTAGTACTGCTGATCGGAATCCTGTTAGGTCTTGGTATGGGATATATGATTCAAGAATATAAGCTTCAACCCTTTATCGTGACCCTGGCGGGACAATTCTTTATGCGGGGCTTGTGTTCGGTGATCAGTACACAGTCCATTCCGATTACTAATGAGTTCTATAAACATGTAGCCTTAAATAAGATTAAGCTTGGATCGGGGAAGATCTATTATTATGTGTTTATAGCACTGATCATTATTTTTGCTGCAGTTTACCTACTTAAGTATACGAGGTTTGGCAGGTGCATTTATGCCATTGGAGGTAATGAGCAATCGGCCAATTTAATGGGATTGCCCGTGAGGAGAACTAAGATAACAGTTTATGCAATCAGTAGTTTTTGTGCCGCTTTGGCCGGTGTAGTCTTTAGCTTTTATACCTTGGCGGGTTATTCTCTGCAGAACATCGGATTAGAGCTTGATGCAATCTCCTCGGCGGTGATTGGAGGAACCTTACTGACCGGTGGTGTGGGTTCTGTGCTCGGAACAACCGTAGGTGTTCTGATTCAAGGAATTATTCAAACAATCGTTACCTATCAGAACCTGAATACCTGGTGGACCAAGGTAGCTATTGCGGCCTTATTATGTATCTTTATTGTGATACAGAGGATGATTTCATCGAGAACAGAAAAAGGAAAAAGATAGGAGGTAACCAGTCAACTTTCTATTGCTATCAGATGGTTATATAAATTATACTTAAGATAAGAAACTACCTAGGGGTGAGTGCAATGAGATGGATTAAGAGCATAGTTATGAATATTACAATACGTAGTAAAATAATATGGTCTTATTTACTGATTGCTCTGATCCCTTTTTTTATCTTTGTATGGATCACTGCTTATCTTTTTCTGAAGCAGGAAGAAAATAATGTATCAGAGTATACCGATCAGATGCTCAATCAGGTAAAAACGTCAATTGACGTATACATCAACACCATTGAGAAAACATCGAATTACATCATGAATGAAATTGATGAGAGTGAATTTTTCTATAAAAAGCATGAGGATACCACCTGGGATAGTGAAAAGACGAGGATAACAAACCTGCTTCGTAATATTGCAGATACCCACCCTGAAGTAGCAGGGATTTTGATCGCAACTGAGAATGATATGTATGTTAGTACCGGTATGACCCGAATCTCGAAGGATTCCTTCACAGAGGAGACCTGGTATAAACAAGCAATCGAGCATCCGAGTGAAGTTCAGATTATCAGTAATATCACAGGCCGCAATATCATTACCAATGATCGTTATAATGTGGATAATGTATTCTCTCTGTCTAAGGCAATGATAGATCCTATAACCAAGGAAGTCATTGGAGTAATATTACTTGATATCAAGCATGATATCATTTCCCAATCGATTGAAAGTATTACCCTGGGCGAGAGGGGCTTTGTATTTGTCATAGATAATAAGAATAATATTGTGTATACCCCGACGAACAAGATTACTTACCGTGTTAATCCGGCCTGGCTTGCGAGGAGAGGAATGTTAGCAATTACTACTAGAATCTACGGGGAGAAATATCAGATCAGACAGGAATATTCCGAATATACAGGGTGGAAGATTGTTGGTGTTTTCTCATTGGATGAGATTATGGGACCTATCTATAAGATCATCTATATCTTAGTCAGTTGTCTGGCAGTCAGTCTGGTTTGTATTATTACCTTCTCCTTGAAGATATCGCAATCCATCACTAAGCCGATCATTCAATTGAAGCGGCTGATGAAGCGTGCGGAGGCAGGTGATTTATCCGCCAGGTTCGAGGTGAAGTACCGGGATGAAGTAAGTGAGCTGGGTGGTAATTTTAATCAGATGCTACACCGTATCGAGGAATTGATACAGATTGTTTATACCGAACAGCAGAACAAAAGAAAAGCGGAATTAAAGGTGTTACAGGAGCAAATTAAGCCACATTTCCTCTATAATACGCTGGATACCATTAACTGGATGGCAAGAGAATACGAAGCAGAGGATATCGTAAAGGTGGTAGATGCTCTGACAAGCATGTACCGGATCGGGTTGAGTAATGGTAAGGACTATATTAGCCTGGAAGAAGAGATTAAATATGTCACAAATTACTTATACATACAGAAGATAAGGTATCAGTCGAAATTGAACTATGAGATCGAGGAAGATAGTAACCTTCAAAGATATGAGGTTCCGAAGCTGATATTACAGCCCCTAATAGAAAATGCCATCTATCACGGAATTAAAGCGAAGCGTGGAGAAGGACATCTTCATATCAGTACCAGAGAACTGGACAGTAATTACATGGAGCTGACCGTGGAGGATGATGGTTCCGGAATGACTCCGGATCAGGTGGAAGAGTTGAACCGGAGATTGAATGAGCCACTCAAGGTGGATGAAAATCAAAGCTTCGGACTGTTCTATATCAATGAGAGGCTAAGAATCCGGTATGGCTTTCGGTATAGTGTAGAAATCAGAAGCACGAAGGGTATAGGGACGAAGATTACTCTGCAGATCCCGAAAAACAGGAGTATAGAGGAAGTGGACATGTCGTATGAAGAATAGACTATTTATTGGTGCAGTTATCTTGCTATTCATCGGAATTCTGGCAGCAGGTCTTGCAAGCTGTGATATCTATTCCGAGGATAAAGAATTCGAGAAGATCGACTATGTGATTGGAGTTTCTCAAGCAAATATGAGAGAATCCTGGCGGCTGGTATCCACCAACGAGATTAAGGAGGAAGCCGACAAATATTCGGATATCAGTCTGATTATTACAGATGCAACCTCCAGTACTGAGAAGCAGAAGAAGGATATACAGAAGCTGTTGGAATACGGTATTGATCTGCTTATTGTTTCTCCTTGGGATGTAAAAGAAATGACGCCGATTATCAGTGAGGTATATCAGAAAATTCCTGTCATCGTTATGGACCGTGCGGTGGAGGGTTATGATTATACGCTTTATATCGGTCCGGATAATGAGACCATCGGTCGCCAGGCAGGAGAAGAGATTCTGCAGCTACTCCCGGGCAAGGCTGGCACGGTATTAGAGCTAAGCGGAAGTGAATATTCCCAGTCCAGTATGGACCGAAGTAAGGGTTTTCAAGGAGTGGTGGAGGAATATCCACAGATAGTCTTGATCCAGAACCGGGTGGAATCTGCCACCAGAGATGATACGGAAGAGCTGATATTAAGACAGAAGGATGCACTGGGGGAGATCGATGCAATCTTTGCTCACAATGATTATATGGCTCGTGGTGCTTCAATGGCCTTACAGCAGTTGGGATATCACATACCGATCATTGGAATTGACGGATTTATCGGTGAGAACAACGGAGTCAGCATGGTGCAGAATGATACGATTGCAGCCACGATTACCTGTCCTACGGGCGGGAAGGAAGCAATCCAGAATGCAATGGATATTCTCAATCATGTCAGTGGTGTGCCAAAGCAGATTATTCTTAGAAGCCACAAGGTCACAACGAAGAATGTGGAGGCTTATATTGATAATCTTGGACAAACGACCCTGCCGAACGAGGATATTATCGATGTTGGTTATTCCCAGCTTGGAACTGAGAGCGCTTGGAGACTAGCTAATACAGCTTCGATTAAAGAAGCAGCAAGAGATGCAGGAATTAACCTGATCTATGAGGATGCAGACCAGTCCCAGGAGAAACAAATAGAAGCAATCCGTAAATTCATTGACCTTAAGGTTGATGTGATTGTCCTCTCTCCGGTGGTAGATACGGGCTGGGAGATTGTGCTTCAAGAGGCAAAAGAGGCAGGAATTCCGGTTATCTTATCCGATCGTAAGATCAGTGTGGAGGTTGATGATCTTTTTACCACATACCTTGGTGCAGACTTTCCTGAGGAGGGGCGCAATGCCATGCGCTGGATTCTTGAAAATGTTCCAAGTGATACCAAGGAAGTGTCAATTATTGAACTTCAGGGTACCCTAGGCGCATCTCCTGCAACAGGGCGAAAGAACGGCTTTGAGGAAATCCTCAGCCAGCACCCTTCCTATCATATTGTGTATTCGAAAACCGGTAATTTTACCTTCGAAGGCGGTAAGGAGATAATCGAGGAATATCTATCCGGGCATGAATGGGACATTGACGTTATATTTGCTCATAATGATGACATGGCACTCGGTGCAATCAAAGCATTGGAGGATAGTGGAATCAAACCGGGCGTAGATGTTAAGATCGTATCTGTTGACGGAACCAAGGAAGCCTTCCAGGCAATTATTAAGGGAAAATCAAATTGTACCGTAGAATGTACACCACTTCTAGGACCACAGCTCATGAAGGCAATCAAGGATCTGATGTCAGGCAAAGAATTACCCTTGCGTATCATTACAGCGGGGAAGATCTATACGAAGGAAGAAGCGTTAAAATCCTTAAAAGGGAGAAAATATTAGACTTCGTCAAGAGTAATTAGGAAGGAAGCTTTCGCATAAGTAAGTCTAAAGAACAAGGATGGATAACATACTTACCATAATGCACTGTTTGACGGACAGCTTACAGTTATGTGTGTCAAAAGCGAACATTAATGTTCGATTATGACACACATAACTGTAGGGTGTCCGGCAACCTGTGTGTGAGGTAAGTGTGTTGCCCATCCTTGTTCCTGGGGTTCTCTAGTTCGAAAGCTCCTTTTTGATTCTCTATTCGTTTATGGTGTTTTCTTTTCTGGTTCGAATGACATTAGAAGGTGCAAACCCCCTGCTTTCTTTGAATAATCTACTGAAATAAAACACGTCTGAAAATCCGCAGGCATCTGCTATTTCATTTATCTTATATTCACCACTGTATAGCATATCCTCTGCTCGGTTCAGACGGATCGAGGTCAGAAACTTATGAAAGGACATACCGGTTTCTTGCTTAAACAGATTACCAAAATACATATTACTTAGATTCACCAGCTCAGCCATCCTCTGCACAGTCAGAGGCTCCTGATAATGGGTGGTCATATAGTGAAGAACCTTTTTAATTCGCTTATCGGTGATGCTGGTATCCTTCTGATATACAATAATCTGGAGATATCGCTGAAGAATCATAAGATAGATAGCCCGTGCTTTTAATATGTAGCCTGGATCTCTCAGATGCCAGACGCAGGTTAAATCACTGTATAAGGAGATGATATCCTTATATATTCCGATTTTACTGATGATTGGAAATGGAAGAGTAATATCCTTGCCATCAATGTTACGCATCATACCATTTACACAGTAGGATTCCACTAATAAGTCGGGATAAGTAACAGCGGATCGGCGACTCCCTGCAGGTATGCACAGAAGATCGCCAGCGCATACCACGTATTTTTGTCCATTGATTGTATATTCTGCTCGTCCATTCACAACATACGTAATATCAACAAAGTTGATGACATCATCCTCAATACACCAATTCGGTGTGCTCGTTCTA
>JAQZBA010000034.1 GCA_029239365.1 Herbinix sp.
GATCCCAACCTCTTCTATCATTTTCTCTACTCCTTTCGGAGTCTGATTAATCTGTATCCCTAAAGCTTCCAGTACATCCGCACTACCTGAGAGCCTAAGATTAGATCTGCTTCCTGTCTTAGCCACCTTGATTCCTGCCGCTGCTGCAACAAATGCTACGGCTGTAGATATATTAAAGGTACTTATGCCCCCACCTGTTCCGCAGGTGTCCATAAGCTCTCCCTCCACCTTAGGCTTTACCTGAATACAATAATCCCTCATCGCTTTCGCTATGGCTGATATCTCGGTAAGAGTTGGTCCCTTCATTAGTAGAGCCACCTGAAAGCTCATAATCTGGATATCGCTCATCTGATCCGATTGGATTGCTGATATCATATCGTAGGCTTCCTTCGCTGTCAGCTCCTGACCCTCGTTCAGCTTATGTAATACCTCCTTGACATTTACTGACATTGGTTGCAAGCCTCCTTCATTCTGCGGACGTAATCTGTGACATAAGGAACACAAGCTTCTCCATGTTCTCCAACCAGTCGAACAATAGCACTACCCACGATTACGCCATCTGCAATCTCAGCCATCGCTTTCGCCTGCTCCGGTGTCGAGATTCCAAAGCCAATGGCGCAGGGAATCTTTGTTACTTCCCTCACCTGCGCAATCATCGCGTCAGCGCTACTTCCAAGCTCACTTCTGACACCGGTTACTCCCATGGAGGATACGCAGTATAGAAACCCCTCTGCTTCCTTGGCAATCCTATGGATTCGTTCCTTAGAAGTTGGTGCAATCATTGAGATTATGGTAATTCCATACTGATCACAGAGAGGCTTAATCTCTTCCTTCTCCTCATATGGCATATCCGGAACGATGATCGCATCCACCTGAGCTGTTCTACAATTCGCCATAAACACTTCCACACCATAGGTATAGATTGGATTAATATAGGTCATGAATGCAATGGGTATCCTGCATTCCTTGCGAAGCTCTTCCACCATGGCAAATATCTTATCCGTCGTCACTCCTCCGGCTAGAGCACGGTAGTCTGCCTCTTGAATTACCGGACCTTCGGCGACCGGATCGGAGAAGGGGATCCCCAGCTCAATTAGATCTGCTCCGGCCTTTGCCATAGATAGAACTAGTTCCTTGGTTATCGCAAGAGATGGGTCACCGGCAGTTACAAAAGGAATAAAGGCTTTCTTATCCTGAAACACTGAACTAATTTTATTCATAGAGCTGCACCCCCCGATATCTTGCAATTGCTGCTACATCCTTATCTCCTCTACCTGAGAGATTGATTACAATTATCTGGTCCTTCCCCATAGTAGGCGCTAGTATTCTGGCATATGCTACCGCATGAGCACTTTCTATCGCCGGAATGATACCTTCCATCCTGGCAAGATATTCGAAGGCATCCACTGCCTCCTGATCGGTAACCGGTACGTATTCTGCCCTACCGGTATCATGGAGATTAGCATGCTCGGGTCCAATTCCCGGATAATCAAGACCGGCCGAGATAGAATAGACAGGAGCAATCTGTCCATATTCATCCTGGCAGAAATAAGATTTCATTCCATGGAAGATACCCATAGAGCCGGTGGACATGGTAGCTGCAGTCTTATCGGTATCCACTCCTAAGCCGGCAGCCTCACAACCAATTAACCTAACCTTAGTGTCTGGGATGAACTCGTAGAATAAGCCCATCGCATTACTTCCACCACCTACACAAGCAAGTAATGCATCCGGAAGTCTACCCTCCTTCTCTAACAGCTGTTCCTTGACTTCTTTGCCGATGATGTTCTGAAAATCGCGTACAATCATCGGGAAAGGGTGGGGTCCCATAACGGAACCTAATACATAATGAGTATCCTCCACCCGCTTTGTCCATTCTCGTAGCGTCTCATTTACCGCATCCTTTAAGGTCTGGGTGCCCGAGGTTACAGTATGCACCTTAGCTCCTAGGAGCTCCATACGGTACACATTGAGTGCCTGACGCTCCGTATCCTCCTTACCCATAAAAATCTCACATTCCAGTCCAAGTAAGGCAGCCGCTGTTGCAGTCGCCACCCCATGCTGTCCTGCGCCGGTCTCAGCGATTACTCTGGTCTTACCCATCTTCTTGGCCAATAGCACCTGCCCAAGAACATTATTAATCTTATGGGAACCGGTGTGATTCAGATCCTCTCTCTTGAGATATATCTTGGCTCCACCCAGATCCTCGGTCATCTTCTTCGCGTGATATAATAAGGATGGCCTGCCGGCATAATTCTTCAATAAATCCTCAAGTTCCAGAGTAAACTCCACATCCTCCTTGTAGTGGTGATATGCCTTCTCAAGCTCTATCACTGCATTCATTAATGTCTCCGGTATATATTGTCCTCCATGAACTCCAAATCTTCCATTTTTCATTTCACACGCTCCTTACCATTGCTATGATTTCCTTTATCTTTCCCCCATCTTTAACACCCTGCGTCTCAACCGCACTGCTTACATCTATACAGTAAGGGGATACCTGTTTGATTGCTTCTAATACATTACCAACTTGTATTCCACCTGCGAGAAAAATGGGCTTCGTTAGGCTTGGTATCATCGACCAGTCAAAGCGTTCGCCGCTTCCCCCGTATTGTGCCTGCTTATAGGTATCCAGTAGAATATAATCACATTTCATTGTATCGGCTTCCAAAGGGCTTTCTCTCCCTTTCACTCGAACCGCTTTAATGATAGGGTTGAAGATTGATTTCTTTAGCTCTATGATATATTCTTCGTCTTCATCCCCGTGAAGCTGGACAATATCAATGACGTTCTGCTCACAGAGCTTAATAATCCGCTTCCTGTCCTCATTAACGAATACACCAGCGACTTGAATGGCAGAATGAAGACGAGCCTTAAGTTTGGCGGCGGTTTCATCACTTATTTGTCTCTTACTCTCTGCAAAAACGAAACCGATATAATCCGGAAGTAATTCATTCACTATCTCAATATCCCGGTCTCTGGAAAAACCACAAATCTTAATCTTAGTCATGCCTTACGATCCTTTCCCCGGCGCTATTCATAAGCTACTTCTATACGCACCAAGCCATCGAGTTGTATATTTATAGTTCAGAGGAATTGTATTCAAGATCTACCCAAGTGAATTGTTGTTATTAGAATTCATCTTTTCCTCTGAGTCTACGCAATTCTTTCTTCTTATCGGTACTACGCATCAATGTCTCACCAATCAACACGGCATCTACTCCGGTTTCACATAACGTAGCAATATCTTCCCTAGTTCGAATACCACTTTCTGCAACAAAAATGATATCTCCCGGTACATGATTTCTCAAACGTATACTGTTATTCATATCAACCTCGAAGGTATAAAGATCACGATTGTTCACACCGATGACCCTAGCTCCTGCGTCAATTGCTGATCTAACCTCAACTTCCGAATGAGCTTCTACCAGTGCTGATAAGCCTAACTCGTTGCATAGGCGAAGATATCGTTTGATGGTTGCTGTATCCAGTAAGGAACAAAGGAATAATACTGCATCGGCACCGATTAACTTTGCTTCATAGATCTGATATTCATCCACTATAAAATCCTTACGAAGAACCGGGATTGAAACTGCTCTACTGATCTCGGTCAGATAACGATCTTCTCCAAGAAAGTACTCCGGCTCTGTCAGCACGGAGATTGCCTCCGCTCCTGCTTTCTCATAATCCTTTGCAATGGTTAGGTAAGGGAAATCCTCTGCAATCAACCCTTTTGACGGAGAAGCCTTCTTCACCTCACAAATAAAGGAGATTGTATTACCTTCCTTGATCAAGCTACCGTTCTTCTTTAGTGCTCTCTCAAAAGCAAAGGCATTCCGGCAATGGAAGCTCTTCATCCCTTCCACACCATAGATCATTTGTTTTAGCTCCTCAAGGGGAAGTTGTTCCTTCGCTTTTTCTACCCTACTTCTGGTTGATGCTGCTATCTTATCTAATATCATATTATATTACCTTTCCTATCTTGTACTTCTATGCATTGGATAAAAGTACAAATTGATTTAACTTCTGCAGCGCTTTGCCACTATCAATGGTCTGCGCAGCAAGCTTGACACATTCTCTCAGGGTTATATTGTTATAGGACATATATAAGCAAACAGCTGAATTCAACAATACAATATCACGCTTCGGTCCCTTCTCTCCCGATAAGATTCTTCTGGCAATGTCTGCGTTCAGCGATGGATCACCACCTACAAGCTCCTCCGGTTGGCAATATTCAAAGCCAAATTGATGAGGATCTAAGAAGAAGCTGTTCACCTGTCCTTGTTGAACCTCACATACGGTCGTCTTCGCACTTAAGGAAACCTCATCCAAACCATCATGACCATGCACTACCATAGCTCTCTTAACACCCAGATTCGCAAGCACTCTTGCCATCGGCTCCACTAAATTCTCATCATAGACACCGAGCAGCTGAAGATTAGCCTCTGCCGGACTGGAAAGTGGACCAAGAATATTGAAGATCGTACGGACCCCAAGTTCCCGCCTAACCGGGGCTGCATATTTCATCGAGGAATGATATAACGGGGCAAAGAGAAAGCAGATACCGATTTCCTTCAGAATTTGTTCACTCTTTTCTACCGGGATATCAATCTTCACGCCCAGAGCCTCTAATACATCTGCACTTCCGCATTTGCTGGATACACTGCGGTTACCATGCTTCGCAACCGGAATCCCTGCAGCAGAGATAATCAATGAAGATATGGTTGAGATATTGAAGGTAAAAGCTTCATCACCACCGGTACCGACGATATCCAGGACATCGCCATCATGCTTTAGCTTTAAACCATATTTTCTCATAATCATGGCGCAGGCTGTAATCTCCTCTATTGTCTCACCCTTCATTCGGATTGCGGTGATGAAGCCGGCAATCTGAGCATTGGTTGCATTGCCACTCATAATCTCCTCCATAACCGCTTTTGTTTCTTCCAGAGATAAGTTTTCACGGTTCAATACTTTATAGATTGCTTGTTGTATCATACTACCTCACCGCCAATCTTCATGAAATTCCTCATAATAACCTCTCCCTGAGGTGTAAGAATGGATTCGGGATGAAACTGTAGGCCATAGATCTCATAGTTTCTATGCTTAATTGCCATTACCTCTCCTTCATCGTCCTCTGCAATCACTAAGAGATCATCCGGTAAGGTATCCTTTCTGGCTATCAGAGAATGGTATCTTGCTGCCTGGATAATTGGTGGTAAGCCGTGGAATATTCTGGCACCATTGGCTATATGGATATTGCTCTGCTTCCCATGCATTAGTCTCTTAGCCAGTGTAATCTCTGCTCCGAATACCTCGCAGATCGCCTGATGTCCAAGACAAACACCTAGAATTGGCACTTCACCCTTCAGCTTAGCGACAAGCTCTTCACAGATTCCGGCATCCTTTGGGTATCCGGGTCCGGGTGATACTATAATATGTGTTGCTCCCAGTGCTTTTATTTGATCTATTGTCATTTCATCATTTCGAATTACTTTAATATCAGCACCGATACTTCCGGCAAGCTGCACCAGGTTATAAGTAAAGCTATCATAATTATCAATTAACAATATCATAAATTCCCTCCTCCATAACGTATTCAATTTCTCTATGCTTTCTGTCTGGTATTATAAGATATCACCGGCATTCATGATCGCTTCCATCACAGCCTTTGCTTTATTGGCTGACTCTTCGTATTCCTTTTCCGGCACACTGTCTGCAACAATACCGCCACCAGCCTGAATGTATATCTTATCATTTTTCTTCACTGCCATGCGAATTGCGATACAGGTATCCATATTACCTGTAAAATCAATATAGCCAATTGCTCCGCCATAGATTCCCCTGGGTGCCTTTTCAAGCTCTTCTATAATCTCACAAGCTCTTATTTTTGGTGCACCGGATAAGGTTCCGGCAGGTAGAATTGCATTGATCGCATCCAGAGCATCTAAGTTGTCACGAAGATTACCTTCCACCTCTGAGGTGATATGCATAATTCTGGAATATCTCTGAATCCGTTTGTAATCAGTAACCTTAACACTGCCATATTCCGATATCTTACCCATATCATTTCTGGCCAGATCTACCAGCATATTATGCTCCGAGAGCTCCTTCTCATCCACCAGCAATTCCTTTGCCAAAGCTTCATCTTCCTCCTGATCAGTTCCTCTCGGTCTGGAGCCTGCGATCGGGAAAGTAGAAAGCTTACCATCCTTTAGACGCACCAGAGTCTCCGGGGAGGTTGAGATAAGCTGAACCTCCTTTGTCTGCAGGAACACCATATATGGGGATGGATTGGTTGTTCTCAATACTCGGTATGCATTCAACAAATTATCCTTATATTCTGCCTCGAAGCGTCGTGAGATAACAGCCTGAAAGATATCTCCGTTCACGATATATTCCTTTGTCTTCTCCACAAGGTGGCAATATTCTTCCTTCGTCACGTTGCAGGTGAAATCAGGTCTTGCAGTAGAAGCTACGGTTGTGACCGGCATAGGATCTGTTATAAAGCGGATTAACATCTCAAGTTCTGAGACTGCCTTCCCGTAATTCTCCAACACTTTATCCGTTCTCATATTAACTACAATGCTGATCTTCTGTTTCAGATGATCATAAGCGATTACTTTATCAAACAGCATCAGATCAAAATCGTTGAACTCACTACTCTTTAACTTTAATACCGGCTCAACGTAACCTATCATTTCATAACTAAAATACCCCACCAGACCACCGGTAAAGGGTGGCATACCCGGAAGCTTCGGTGCCTTATACTGCTCCAGTAATTCTCTTAATACCTCAAAGGGTTTGTCGGCTGCAATCTCCTGTCGGCTTCCGTTATCAATGGTAACCACTTTATTCTTACAGGTTACATGAACAATAGGATTGAAGCCAAGGAAGGAATATCTGCCCCATTTTTCCCCACCTTCAATACTCTCCAGAAGATAATACCGCTCACTGATCTGGGATATCTTACGGAGCAATGTAATCGGAGTTATGATATCTGCATAGATTTCCTTGCAGATTGGTAAGATGCTATACTCTTTTGCAAGTACTTCAATTTCATTACAATTCGGAGTTACCATTACGATCACCTTTTTCATTCATTCATAGCATTGAAGCTATTGTTAAATACCTCACTACCGATTGAATGAATCATTCCTTTCTTTTCATTCTTTGATTTTTATTAAATGTGACGGAATTTCCTATGAACCGGAAGAAGCACGCCTTGCGTTACATCGGTTCGTTATGTGCATATAAAAAAAGCTCTTATCCCTGTAAAATTTACAGGGACAAAAGCTTAAGCTTCTGCGGTACCACCCGGTTTGATGTATTATAAATACATCCTCTCATTTTGCATACCATCATATGCACCCTACTGATAACGGACAGGGTTCCCGTAAGCGCCTACTCTCAATGATTTCAGGCTTCCCTCACAAGTCCATTCAGAATCATCCTTGTAACCGCATTCCCACCATCAGCGGCTCTCTGTATACAAATCATAAAACTTACTTCTCTTGCTCATCGGTTTCAATTGGTTATGTTATTAATCGCATTATAGCAACGGACAATTATTCTTGTCAAGAAGATTTTACAAAATATTCAATTTTATATAATTAATATTGTAAAATAATGCTAATATAATTTTACATAGTTATACACCTTAGTGTATATTTATACGCATAAATTTAAAAAAAACAGTAAAAATTGTTGACATTGAATACTAAATACGGTATATTTAATTCACTTAGAGGTGATATCAATGACCAAGGGTCAATTAGAAGCAAAGATTTCTGAAGCAGTCAGCAAATTTGAGCTTGAATATATGGGCAGAGGGCCCAAATTAATCCGAACTTATATTATTAGTGATATGATTATTATACGTTTATCCGGTATATTAAGCCCATCCGAGCAGAAGCTTACCGATAATCCGCAAGGTGTAGAATTATTTAAGAAGGTACGTTCCACCCTATTTGAAGGAGGGCGAGGATATCTGGAAACATTGATTATAGATATAATTAATGTAGCCATCGTCAGCACCCATTCCGACATTAGTACAAAGACCGGTGAGAAGATTATCGTGATAACCACAGATAAAAATATTGAAGATATGATAACTAAAAATTAACGGAAGACAACACAAATTAACTGATGTAAAGTAATAGCTAGGTAGGTAGCTTTCCAAAGTGTTAAGTTGTAAGTAAGCCGATATCTTGGGAGGATTCTAAGGTATCGGCTTTTTTATATAATGAATTAATAAAAAAGAAAGAGGTGCATTCCTATGCAACACCTCTCTCAAAGAAGGAGAATGAACTATGAGCAAAAAAGTAGCAATTCTAATGGGTAGCGATAGCGATTTACCGGTTGTCAAAGGAGCAATTAATACTTTGAAAGGTTTTGGTATTGAGGTTGAGGTTCATGTCATGAGTGCACACCGTACACCTACACTCGCTTGCGATTTTGCCAGTGCTGCAAAAAATAATGGCTTTGGAGTAATTATCTGCGCAGCCGGAAAAGCAGCTCATCTGGCAGGAATTATCGCAGCTCACACCACTCTTCCGGTCATCGGTATCCCGATTAAGTCTTCCACCATGGATGGACTTGACTCACTTCTATCCACAGTTCAGATGCCAAAGGGTATTCCGGTAGCAACCGTTGCAATTGATGGAGCAGACAATGCAGGAATTCTTGCAGCTCAGATGTTGGCAATCAATAATGAAGAACTTAGCATCAAGCTTGCGAAAATGAAAGCAGATATGCTTGACGAGGTAATCGCAAAAGACGAAAAGCTTCAAACTGAGATGTGGTGGAAAATGTAACTATTATGTTTCCTCCGATTCCTAATAGTATAAAACAATGTAGTTAAGCAAATGCTATTTTTTAATGAACTAAAAACATGAAATGGAGTTATGTATGAAAGAATACTTGCAGAAATTTTTATTGACGGATGAAGTAAAAAACGTTATAACCGGAAGCAGTAAAGTGACCTTTCCCAAGACGAGAGAAGAATTAATTGAGCTCTCCTTTGGAAATACTGCCGTAGACAGCTTCGAGGTTGTATATGATGTACCAGGAAAAGGTATCGTCGAAGAAGCAAATGTAACACGCTGTAAAAACGGTGTCGCTGTAAACTATAAGGAGGATTATATGCGTCGCCGTGATCCTGACAGTCTCCTCATTGGCGATGATTTGGACACCGATAAGCCAAGATATAAAGACTTATATCATACAGACTTCGTTTCTCTACGTACAGAGACCTTGGAATGGCTTAAAAATCAGGAGCTCATCGTGCTTCCTTTTAAAGCAGGCGGCTATGAATATGGGTATGATGCTATCTTGATTGCTCCCGCCAATGCCGCATTCTTTGCATGCGCACTTGCTGATTTACAGGGCTTCTTAGGAATCGATGAGATTAACAATGACTTCAACCCCAAGGCAATTGTATATCTTGCGCCTCCGTTTCGTCATACCAATTTTGATGGAAAGCAGATTGTTGTACACAATCGCTTGGAAGACGTTCATGAGGTATTTTCATATAATTTATATCCCGGTCCCAGTGCTAAGAAGGGTATCTACGGAGTTTTACTTAATATCGGAGAACGTGAAGATTGGTTAACCGCCCATGCTTCTACAGTTAAAGTAATCACACCTTATGATAATGAGATTGTCATCATGCACGAGGGTGCATCCGGCGGTGGTAAATCAGAGATGATCGAGCCTCCTCACAGAGCTGCCGATGGTAGATTAGTATTAGGTGAGAACATAATTACCGGCGAGACATTTTATCTAGAATTAAACGAATCCTGCGAGCTACGTCCTGTAACTGACGATATGGCACTCTGCCATCCGAAGATGCAGAATGAAAGCAAAAAATTAGTAGTACAGGATGCAGAGAATGGTTGGTTCTTAAGACTGGATCATGTAACAGAATATGGTACCTCACCACTCTATGAGAAAATATTTACCCAGCCGAAGGAGCCACTTCTCTTCTTGAATATTCAAGCAGTTCCGAAGGCAACCTGTCTTGTATGGGAACATACCTTAGATTCCAACGGTAAACCCTGTCCGAACCCAAGAGCAATTCTTCCAAGACATCTGGTTCCCAATATTGTATCAGACCCGGTTGAGGTTGACGTACGCAGCTTTGGTGTAAGAACTCCTCCCTGCACGAAGGAAGATCCCTCTTACGGTATTCTGGGTCTGCTTCATATTCTTCCTCCTGCTCTGGCATGGTTATGGCGACTGGTTGCTCCCAGAGGCTATAATAACCCTAGTATTATCGGTGGTAAAGGAATGATCAGCGAAGGTGTCGGCTCCTATTGGCCTTTTGCTACCGGCAAGATGGTAAAACAGGCTAACCTTCTGTTGGACCAGATTGTAAAATCCTCCAGTACCAGGTATGTATTAATCCCGAATCAACACATCGGTGTATATAAAGTAGGTTTCAATCCTCAATGGGTTGCAAGAGAATATATTGCAAGACGTGGTAGCGCAAAATTTAAGATGGACCAATTAAAGGAAGCTCGTTGTACTCTGTTAGGTTATGGTCTTGAATCTCTGAAGGTTGACGGTCAATATGTCCGTAGATCATTCCTACAACCGGAGAGACAATCTAAGCTTGGTACAGAGGGCTATGATGCAGGCGCTGCGATCTTATTGGATTTCTTCAAGAAGGAAGTTGTTAAGTTTAACACCGAAGAACTCAATCCATTAGGTAGACAGATCATTGAATGTCTTCTGAGAGACGCATCCTTACAGGAATATATCGATTTAATTCCTATGAGATACTAATATTTATGTGAAATGAAAAGCATATTCACAGGGGAAGAATCGATTGATTGCTCTTATCCGCTACAAACCTCTCCTGACCTATGAAAGTTGATAAAGTTATTTGTAAACAATGAAAAAGTGCCTTATATATATAACTAGTTCCAAGTAGTTTCATCACTAACAATGGAGCTTATTATATTGATAAGGCACTATTTTTATAATTTTAATTCTTATTTTCGATTCTTACCGTTATAACTCCCCATGCCACCCTTGACATTCACAACATTATAACCTGATTTGATTAATGCTGCTACCGCACCGGAACTTCTTCCTCCGGACTGGCACATGATATAGAATTTCTTATTTTTATCCAGATATTTCTCAGGGTTTGACATTAAATGGCCCAGGGGAATATTCTTAGAACCTTGAATACTTCCGTGTGCACACTCATATGGTTCTCTGATATCTATTAAATTAATATCCTGAAGAATATCATCAATCTCGCTTACATGGATTGAGTTTGTATCGCTTCTCTGAAATAATGAAAACATTGGTTCATCCACACCTCTCAATTTCAACTTATAATCTTGTTATATCATGAACAAAAAGCTCGTTTATGATCTTCCGCTCCGATTACTTATAGGATATCACATCTGAATTGAAAGGTATGTGACAAAATTACATTATGAACTTATTTCCGGTGTTAGAAGCAAGACTGCTCTTGTTATATTAGTTTTACTATCATTGCTCCTTCTCTACCCGGAGTGATTACAGTATTATTATCTTTGATTTCAAAACTTCCATTCTCTATAGAGGTTATCGCAGTACAGTTCACCAGGACTATGCTATAATTCTTCGCAGTATTCACTTCAATGGTAATGGTATTCCCCTGCTTTAGTAACTTAGCCTCCAAAGAAAGCTCACTCTTCTGATTGTACACTACAGTCGTAGAAGGCACTTGATCGACCAGATCATACACCTTAAGCACTACATTCTCGCTATAGTCATATACTGCATCCTCATCCTTAGCACCAATTGCAAGGATGCTGCCCTCCTTGACCATCATAGGAATGCTAAGATAACCTCGATATTCTTTATACCAACGGCCTCCCTCCTTCTTCTCACCGGTTAAATAATCTGTCCAGCTTCCCTCAGGAAGATAATAATGAGCCATACCTTCCTCATTAAATATAGGAGCTATCAGAAGCTTATCACCAAGCATATACTGCTTATCTAGATAGGCACAGGTAGGATCCTGCATAAATTCCATTACCATGCTACGCATGGAAGGAACTCCAAGCTTCGATGTCATTACCGCGTTGCTGTAGAGGTAAGGCATCAGAGAAGCCTTTAATCTTGTAAAGAATCGAACAACATCCACTGCTTCCTCATCATATGCCCATGGCACACGATAAGAGGAGCTTCCATGAAGGCGGGAATGCGTGGACAATAATCCAAAGGCACACCAACGCTTATATACATCCGGTGTAGAAGTGCTCTCAAAGCCACCGATATCATGGCTCCAGAAGCCAAATCCGGACATAGTTAAGGATAAGCCTCCGCGCAGACTTTCTGCCATGGACTCATAATCGGACCAGCAATCTCCTCCCCAGTGTACGGGGAATTTCTGACCGCCGACCGTTGCACTTCTGGCAAATAGTACTGCTTCTCCCTTGCCACGCTTTCTCTCTAGCAGTTCAAAGACGGTTTTATTATAAAGATGAGTATAATAATTATGCATTTTCATCGGATCGGAGCCGTCATAATATACAACATCCGTTGGAATTCTCTCGCCAAAATCCGTCTTGAAGCAGTCCACTCCCATGTCCAGGAGTGCTTCTAGCTTGGAAGCAAACCATCGGCAGGCATCCGGATTCGTAAAATCTACCAGAGCCATTCCCGGCTGCCACATATCCCATTGCCATACATCACCATTGGGACGTTTCACAAAATAGCTGCCTTCCACACCTTCCCGGAACATGGTAGCTTCCTGTCCGATATAGCTGTTGATCCATACACAGATTTTAAGTCCTTTCTCTTTCAGACGCTTCAACATACCCACAGGGTCCGGGAACACTCTGGAATCCCAGGTGAAATCACTCCAATGAAATTCCTTCATCCAGAAGCAATCAAAATGGAATACCTTCAAAGGAATACCACGGTTTAACATACCATCAACAAAGCTATTCACCGTAGCTTCATCGTATTTGGTGGTAAAGGAGGTGGATAACCAAAGTCCGAAGGTCCATGCCGGAGGAAGTCCCGGTTTGCCGGTCAAATCCGTATAGCGCATTAATACTTCCTTCATTGTTGGTCCGTTGATCAGAAAATAGTCCAAACCTTCTCCGGGTACAGAGAATTGTACCTTCTTCACCATCTCCGAGCTCACCTCAAAGGATACTCTCTCAGGATGATTGACAAATACACCATAACCCTTGTTGGAGAGATAAAAAGGAATATTCTTATAGGATTGTTCGGTAGAGGTACCACCATCTTCATTCCAGATGTCAATGCTCTGGCCGTTCTTCACAAAAGGGGTGAATCTCTCACCAAGTCCATAGATCAATTCTCCAACGGATAAGGATAATCTCTCTCTCATGTAGGTATCATGCTCTTTCCCATCATCATAAGCAAGACCTCGCCAGTCCGTCTTAACATAGGCTAGATCACGCCAGCTACTGTCGGTAATCTTCTCATTTCCTCGATAGTAGGTCATCTTCCAATTATCTTTATTGATCTCAAGACGCAGGTTACCACTAAAAAGGGTAATCAGCTCTTCTGTCTCTTCTGCCCTAAGATGATTGCCTTCCTCATATTCTATTTCAAACTCCGGTGATTTCTTCCTTACACCAAGATAATGGTCACAACGGATACGTAGCACCTCAGGGATCGGCGCAGAGATTCGGATGGTCAGATTAGGTCCCCCCAAAGTGTCACCCCGATGTGCAATTCTATGTGTCGGAGCACAGAGGGTAATCAGGGAGTTTTCCTTTTTCGTATCATATACCTGAGCAGGAGAAAACACTTCGGTTCCTTCCTTTTGCATCCAACAGCCATTACTAAATTTCATAAGCAATCTCCTTCAATATCTATTATTTTTCTTCATCAACTTAATGATCTCGCTATTCCAATTTTCAGATTTCTTTTATATTTTATTTCTATCCCTATGTTCATTTTAACTATATCAGTTTCTTATTGAGACATCTATTAACTTATACTATTAATGCTTTCGATAACATTAAATTACTTGACCGGGCAGTGATTATAGATTACCGGAACTATAATTATCATATAAAAAAGCCGAATAAAATGAAATGTGTTATTTACTCAATTCAATGGCTTATATTCGCATAAAACATAATTAGAAAAAAGAGGATATCCCAGTCGTCTGTATTGAAAGATTACTGAGATACCCCCTGAATAATTGATTCATAGCGTCTGCTTTAGCAAACTCTTAGATCCATATGATAACTATTTGAGTGCTAATAATGCATCTTCCTTCGCTTTTCTCTTCTCAGCCTGACCCTGGCACCATTCGATACAGGTATCATAACCATATTCCTTCGCTTTCGCCTGGAATTCAGCTAAAAGTGTGTCGAATTCTGCATCAGTCTTTGCATAGATCAACTGCCAGGAATAAGACTTAACACATTCTGCAACCTGAGCCCATAAGGTATTCAGATCATCATCTCTGGTATCCATTGTGAAACCGGAACCTAAGGAGATAGCCATCTTATTACTCTGAGCAAGATAATCATCCGGTGTCATGAAGCCAGTATAGTCCTTCCACTTCTGCTCTGCAACTGTAGTAGGTTGTGACTTAAAGCTCTCCCAGAATAGATAGTTGTAGGTCTCACCACTGCCTTCCGGATTAACGCTGTCTCTAGCCCAGGTAGTATTATTCCATTTAACCTGGCCATCTTCATATGCGCCAGTGTAATCACCGGTCATCTGTGTTGTTACATCTTTCTGACAAGCAAGACCAAGTTCAGTCAAGAATGCCTTACCATTTGCATCATAATCCCAGTTAACGCCTTTAGGACCCCAGTAGTTCAACATAGTTCCCTCAGGAGTAGTCATATAGTTAATGATAGCCATACATAATTCAGGATATTCGGTGTTTGCACCGATTGCCCATATTCTGTTACCACCATAAATATTTAAACCATAGGTAAGAACCTTCATATCATCTGCTGCTAAAGCATACATACCTTTACCTGCTGCTGTATGAGCTTCGGTATTATAGAGATCTCTTCCTAAGAAGGTAAAGATATTAAAGAAAGCTCCACCATCCTGATATGAGTTAAGAACATCATCATAGGTCTGAGTCATAGAATCAGGATCTAGTAAGCCCTTCTGATTTAAAGCATTGTAGAATCTTAAGCTTCTAACATACATACTGTTATCATCAAGGATGGGCTGAACCTCTTGTGTAGCTACATTATAAAGGGTAAAGCCAAACTCATCATAGCCATATAATGCTCCGGTAGCCTTAACAAACATTACCATGTCGCCGTCCCAATCCTTGAATAAGGACGCTCCATAGGTCTGCGCTCCGGAATCTGAAGTCGGGTTGAGCTTAACCATTTGTTCAAGAATACCAACATAGTCTTCTAGCTTAGTTACCTTAGGATATCCAAGCTGCTCATAGAGATCCCAACGGATGTCAGGATGATAGAAGAAAGCCTCATGCTCTGTTGTAGAAGTACCTACGTTATGACCAAAGCCATATACGGTAGTTCCATCGGGGGATAAACCTGCGTTCTTCTTCAATGCATTCTGCATGTTTTCATTAATATAAGGACCATAATCAGCTAGAATTTCATCTTCATTCCAATCAAGCAGCATTCCTGCAGCAATTGACTGCTGATATTCATCCGTATCATTACCAAATAAGATTAAGTCGCCTAATTCACCGGATTCCATACGGGTTGCAAATACACCCTCCGGAGAGTTAACAATATTCAATTTTACATTGAATTTGTCAAGTAAAATCTTAGCGAACCACCCAAGCTGTTCGCCATTGTAGTTAGCCAACTGGCTATATACTGTAAGAGTTACAGTTTCTTCCGGAATGATGTCTGCCAGCGCATCCGTAGGCTCTTCTACTACCGGTGCCTGAGTTGCCTCTGCTCCTTTGGTCGGTTCCGGTGTTACTTCTTCCTCCTTGGAAGACTTACAACCAACCAAGCTAAAACATAAGAATGTTAATACAAGGATGATTGATAAAAATCGTTTCATTTTCCACATACATTTTTCCTCCTCTAAGAAAATTATAAATTATTGATAGCACGAATGCTAAAAACCTAACCCTTAACTGCACCGATCATGATGCCCTTCTGAAAATATCTGGATAGGAAAGGATATACCAGTAAGATTGGTATAATGGAAACCATTGCTACGGTGAACTTAATCGTACGTCCACTTAATGCATCCGCAATCATATCCTCCGAGAGTACGCCTCCCTGTTTCATTACTGTAGCAAGGTTATTTGCTTTGTTCAGATAAATATATAATACATATTGAAGAGTCTGAAGCTCCGGTTTATTACCCATTAAAATCATGGCGTCAATAAAGGAATTCCAATGACCCAGTGCACCGAAGATTGCAATGGTTGCTAAGATTGGTTTGCACAAAGGGAATACAATCTTGCGAAAGCGGACTAGATATCCGGCTCCATCGATAGCAGCACTCTCTTCTAGCTCTGCCGGTATGGACTCGATATAAGTCTTAACCAGTATGATATTATAAGGTGCAACAATTGCAGGAATAATGTAAGCCATAAAGTTATTGGTCAATCCCAACATGGACATATTAAGATACCATGGGATTAATCCAGCATTAAAATACATCGTTATGATCAGAAAACGATACCAGAATCTTCTTCCCCACATCTCCTTTTTCGTTACCAAGTATCCACAGAATGCAGATGCAATTACCATCAAGATTGTACCGATTATCGTTCTGGCCACCGTAACCATAACAGCAGTACCAAAATTACTAACCTTTCTTAATGCAAAATAATTGTCAAAATGGATACCCTTCGGTATTAGTGTTACAATACCAGCATTCGCTAATTCATTACTACTGATAGTATTAATAAATATATAATAAAACGGAAGTAGACAAACAATGGTAAATAATGCGAAGAAGGTATAATTGATTATATTAAAAACCACATCTCCCGGGGACAAACGAAACTGTCTAATACTCTTCTTAATTTTCTTTCCAACCTTCTCATCATCCGATTTCATATCATCTATTTTCATGTCGTTTTACTCCTTTCCTTTTTAGAGGTGAATTTATCTAGTTCACCAACGATCGAAAGCACGCTTCTCGAACTTTCTATTGTCATGAATTATATAATACTTTCTTTACGTACCAGCTTTAGATCGGAAGAGCACACGTCTGAACTCCAGTCACTGGCACTAATCGCGT
>JAQZBA010000396.1 GCA_029239365.1 Herbinix sp.
GAAGTGTGCCATTGCCGCAGACACTCTCATATTCCATGGTACAGGAGCCGTTATCACCCATAACGAGATTATGGTTACAATCCATCTCAAAAGCAACCTTGGGATTCTTGCGAAGTAGATCCAGCTTGGTACCATCCTTCGCTGCATGAAAGTATAGCTTAAATCCGGTGCCATCAAAAGTTACACCAAAGTTCAAGGGAACAATATAAGGATACTCCTCATCGAAGAATGCCACACGACAAACGTCGCATGTCTTAATAATTTTGTAAATCTCGTTTGCATCAGTGATTTCTCTGTCTTGTCTTCTCATTGTTATACCTGACCTTTCCTGTCTCAATTTAATAACTTGTGCATTCCTCTTACCGATTATAAGGCATCGCTACAATCCTGTCAAATATGGTATATCATGCATAATTTACTTGTTTACTACTTCTATTCCTATTTGGGCTCTACCCTTGACTTCCCTATATTCATTTGTACACTCATTTCACCCAAAACATTTTTTATATTATTAACCTACCTTATTTGATGATATAACTATATTAATTATCAATTGACACATATTAACAGATTCATTATAATGGAAGCATCATATAATTGAAAGGGTGGTTTGTTTGTTAAGTGTGTTTGTAATGGAGGTTACAACTGAATAGTTGTGGTGAAGCAGCAATTATTGTTGGGCAACTATAATCTTTTGCCTAATGTAGTTATGCGGAGTGATCCGCTTTCTTTTTGTTGCTATTTTTACCGCCTACCTTACAGCTTGCTTCAAATACCATCGAATCCGATGCATTAATGAACCGTGGCAGTGATGTCACGTTTTTTATTTATGACAATAGAAAGTTCGCAAAGTGTGCTTTCTATCGTTACAACAATAACCTTGAAATGATGATACGGTCTTGTGATGATCGCTTTATATACTCTGATCAATACAGGGTTTTCTGTTGTAACCTAGAAGTAAACTATTATATATTCAGACATTGTTGATTGTAAATGTAACGTGCTATTTCTATCAGTAGATAGCTCCTTACGTGTTACTCTGTCATTTATGTTTGGTCTATGAGCGTTTACCTTTTTCGATGATTATACCCGCAAGAGCAATTTCTGAATCTGTTATTCTTAACAGGTAAGGTAGTGTGTGCACTTGCGGGGTTTTTTGATTCCAACATAAATACAACCATATTCGAAAGGACAATATACAATGAAAATCATTGAAACAACTAATCTGACTAAAACTTATCAGCGTTTTACGAAACAGCCAGGATTAAAGGGGAGTATTAAGTCCCTATTCAAGCGCGAATTCGTTACAAAAACTGCGGTATCCGGCTTCGACCTTACTGTTCAGGAGGGTGAATTCATCGGTCTGATCGGGCCAAATGGTGCCGGCAAGACAACACTGGTGAAGATGCTGACCGGAATAATTGCTCCTTCCTCCGGAGATATCTCCGTGGTTGGCTATTATCCGAATAAGCTGGAGAATTCCTTTAAGAAGAATTATGCAGTAGTTATGGGACAGAAAAGTCAACTGTTCATGGACTTATCAGCAGCGGATACCTTCTTATTATTCAAGGAACTATACCATATTCCTGATCAGGAGTACCAGGATAATCTTGGTTATTTTATTAAACTTTTCGGTATCTCTGACCTCCTGAATGTCCAGGTTCGTACTCTCTCCTTGGGAGAACGAATGAAGATGGAGCTAATCGTTGCTCTCCTACACAACCCTAAGATTCTCTTTCTCGACGAACCGACCATCGGTTTAGATGCGGTTGCTCAGAAGCAGATCCGACGCTTCCTGAAAGAAGTAAATGAGACCAAGGGAACGACAATTATTCTGACCTCACACTATATGGAAGACATAAAATCCTTATGTAAACGTTGTGTTGTAATCAACGGCGGGATAAAACTGTACGATGGGGATACGGATCAATTATTTGCGAACTATCAGACCCATAAGAAAATCACAATCTCCCTGGAGCATGACGAGACCTGCTCTCTTCATCATGAGCACATCGTTCTGGAAGAGCTACCTTATAAGGTTACCTTACTCGTGAAAAAGGAAGAATCACAGGAGCTCCTTAAGGATATCTTCAGCCGTTATGATCTGAATGATATCTCCATTGAGGAGGAAGACATCGGTAATGTGGTAGAACGTATCTACAATGACAAAAGTGGGGTGAAGGCATGAGTAAATACCTAGAGATTACTAAGATCACCTTCAAGGCTCAGTTGGCTTGGCGTTTTGACATTGCTGTCAATGTTGTATTCACCATTGCTAAGATATTATTTGCTTTCATCCTGTGGAAGGGTATCTTCGATCAACGTACTACGGTAGCCGGCTTTACCTTCGATTCCATGCTATCCTATTACATTATCAACTCCTTTTTATCACAACTGGATATGTCCGGTAATGTTAGTGATGAGCTCAGTAATCGAATTCGCTCGGGGACCTTCTCCAAGTACATGGTGATACCGGTCAATATCCAAGGCTATTTTCTGGCCCAGACCGCAGGCGCCTCGGTCTTTTACCTTATTTTCAACCTGATTGCAGCCATTGTATGGATCTTTGTCTTTGGAATCGAGTTTACCTTTACCACCAATCCCTGGTTAATTCTCGTTGCTCTGCTGATGGTATTATTAGGCTTGATATTCATGATACAACTGAACTATTTCCTTGGCTTATTAACACTCAAATTCCAGGATATCTATCTATTCCTGATGATTAAGAGCAATATAGTTGTCTTTATCGCGGGAACCTTAGTACCACTGGCACTGCTTCCCGACCTTGTCCTTCAAGTAATGAGGTATTTTCCTTTCTATTATATCTCCTATTTACCTTCTATGCTTTTGATTGGCAGAAATGTTGAGGAGATCGGCTTTGGATTAATCTTACTAACTACTTGGGTACTACTATTCCTCATAATTAACAAAATAACTTATCAAAGGCTTCGCGTCAGATATGACGGGGTGGGAATCTAATGAACACACAGACTAAAAATGATAAAAATAGTAATATGAGATTTATTGCGGCACTCATCCGCATGAAATTATCCAAGATGATGACCTTTCGCCTGTCTTTCTTTGGTGCCTTCTTCGTCGATGGCTCCATGTTCCTAATCCAGGTGTTATTCTATCAGGCAATTTATTCTAAGGTTGATTCGATTGGAGGATGGTCCACCGGGGAAATGATCATATTCATCGGAACCTTTTCCTTAATTAATGCACTTAATATGATTATCTTCTTCTTCGGTACCAATGATATTCCGAATAAGATTCGAAGCGGTGATCTAGATCATTATCTGACGAAGCCGGTGAACCCCCTATTACGCCTCAGCTTTGAGAGTGTCGATCCGGGTTCCATCCCGCTTGCAGTAGCCAGTATTCTACTGGTTATGTACGGAGTAAGGCAGATGGAAATTGAGGTAACCCCATTGAGAATTACCGCGTATCTTATCTTTGTGTTGCTTATGACGCTACTATGGTATGCCCTTCAGGTAATCGTCCGATCTATC
>JAQZBA010000035.1 GCA_029239365.1 Herbinix sp.
AATGCGATAGGTTGGGGTTATACTGAGAAATGTCAGAAAAGATTTAGATATAGGAGGCATATCCATGGCAACGATCAAAGAAATCGCTAACAAGCTCGGTATTGCGGTTAGTACCGTTTCAAAAGGATTAAATGGTGCTAGTGATATTAGCGCTGAAATGAGACAGTTGGTACTGGATACTGCTGTAGAGATGGGTTATGCTTCTAAGAAAATGAAAGCGACCGGCACAAGAAAAGTGTGTATTTTTATCGAGAATATGGATTATGAGAATATTGAACAGTTCGGTTATGAGATTGTAGTCGGATTTAAACTATCCGCTGCAAGAAGACATTGGGATGTTACTGTCGTTCCAACTAATTTGAATCTGCAGACTGCAGAGAAATTTGACACTTACATGTTGAAAAATGGATATAGCGGAGCTTTTCTGTTAGGTTTTACACTCCATGACGACTGGGTGTGGCAGCTAACTAAGACAACCGTACCCACTGTTCTGCTTGATAATTATATCGAACGCAATAACCATGTTGCTTATGTAGGAACAGATAATTATGAAGGAATTGATCTTGCTGTTGATCATCTTCATTCTCTGGGACATACGAGAATTGCTTTTTTAAATGGTTCTAAGAACTCCATGGTATCCGAACAAAGACACCAGTCTTTTATCAATAGCTTGACAAGACATGGGGTAACGATAGACGATAATCTGATGGAGTACGGTTATTATGTTCCTGATTGTGCTAAGGATCATGTTCCTGGCTTCCTTCGTAACGGTGCTACTGCTATCATGTGTGCCAGTGACTTAATCGCTTCCGGCGTTATTAGCGAGATCCATAAGCATGGATTGAAGGTTCCTGAGGACATTAGCGTGATTGGCTTTGATGATTTGCCCATCGCAGCACAACTTAATCCACCCTTGACGACAATCCGCCAGGATCGTACAGACTTAGGAAAAAGTGCTTTCCTATTGCTGGATGGTCTTATCCACAATGTAACTATAAGCAAACTCTTACTGCGAGCTAAGTTTATACAAAGAGGAAGTACGGCTCCCTGTAAGCCCAGATAAGTATTTATTATTAATTGATAGATGATAAGAATTCCATAAATAGATATATGAAAAGAGGTGAATATACAAGCATATATTCGCCTTTCTGATTTTTAAATGAATTTGACTCACAAATCATAGATTGTTATTTACACAAATACAGGACCTGTTTCATCACTAGCTTGGCTAGGATGTAACGGGTCCTGTTTATATGGCTTTCTCACTTCTTTACCTATTCACATAACTCAAAAGATAGTATATTTGTTCTTCCGAATTCACTTTATTGGTATTTAGAGACTTCAATTTTACGCTGCCTTATTCTATGATTCGTCGCTTCTCGAAGTAAGGTATAAATGACAGATGTCATAGGTATGAAGATCAGCATTCCGGCAACGCCAAAGGTACTTCCTCCAATGGTTACCGCGACGAGTACCCACATCGAAGGCAGTCCTATGGAACCTCCAACTACATGGGGATAGATGAAATTTCCTTCAATCTGCTGGATTATGATGAACATCAATATAAACACCAACGCTGTTACAGGCTCTACAATTAGAATTAAGAATGCACCGATAACGCATCCGATAAACGCTCCGAATAACGGAATCAAAGCTGTAAAACCAATCAGAACACTAATCATAAGTGCATAAGGGAAACTGAATATACTCATCACAATAAAGAATAGTAGCCCTAAAATTACTGCTTCCAGACACTGTCCTGACAGAAATTTAGAGAAGGTAGTCTCTGACAAGGAACAGATTGATAATGTCTTATCTGCAGCTTTCTCCGGCAGAAAGGCATACAGTAACTTTCTCGCCTGGGTTCCAAGCTTCTCCTTCTGGGCCAGAATATAGATTGCGAAGATAAAGCCCAAAAAGAAATCGAACATTCCACCAAAGATACTGGTGGCTACATAGAACGTGGATTGAAGCATATCTGCACCACTATTCAGAATAAAGTTATACACATTACGCAGGAAGCCCTGCCAATTAATTTGATCAATATTAATATATTCCTTTAAAAATGGATATTGGCGGGTTAATTTCAGATAACTGCTCTCTGCACGGTTAAAAAAGTCCGGAAGGTAATTACTTATGGTACGAAATGTATTAATGATCTCCGGCACTACCAGGAATACCACCAGTATGATGATTCCTATTACCAGAATCAAGGTAATGATCAAACTAAGGGGACGTTTCATCTTCATCGCCAGCCCTCTATGACTGCCTCTTTTCACGAATAAGCGCTTCTCAATCGCTCTCATAGGTACATTGATAATAAAAGCAATCGCAGCTCCTAGTACAAAAGGAAATATCAAATTTAAGCCAAAGGACAATACCCCTAAAACCACATCCAGATGCTGCAATCCAACATATAACAGAATTGCAAAGCTTATGATGCCAATAATCTTCTTCATATTATTCTTATTTAACTCCATCTTTACTCCTTTATATTCTTCAGATTGTGATACATTAGAACGTATTCTTTAATGTATAGCAGGAAGGAAAGGAGCAGGAAAGCTCCGCAAACCATCATAAGAATATTCGTCACGCCAATCTTCAGGGTAGGTATTGCTACTAATAGTAGCATCGTAGCATAAAAGACGGTGGTTGAGACCTTACCAAACCATTTGGCACCACTGAGTTTTGTACCCTTCTTCAGCATTACTAAGCCCGCAACTAATAAAAAGAGCTGCATAACCACAAATAAAATCAATAAAAGAAACATCCATTTGATTTTTACAACCAGAACAAAGATTAAGGAAGCCTGTGTGAGCTTATCCGCCAGAGGATCTATTATCTTGCCTAGCTCTGTAACCATATCGAATCTTCGAGCGATGAAGCCATCCAGAAAGTCAGTCAGGCCGGATAAAAAGACAACTGCTGCTGCTTGTATATATTGTTTTGGCTCGTCCGCTCTTATATAAGTGACTACAAAAACAGGAATCAGTAAAAAGCGAATATAGCATAAAATATTGGGGATGCCCCATAGATCCTTTTTCGAAAATTTTGTCAATAATTTCATTCCTTTTCCCCCTAGTATAATTAAGTATATTAGATTCAATATCCTATTATATCCATATTATATCATGAATGAACAACTTATTCATGATCTTTTGCTCCGATCTCATACTATCAAGCAAGCTTGAAGCATGCTCACTACGCTTTTTTATATCATGAATGAACAACTTATTCATGATCTTTTGCTCCGATCTCATACTATCAAGCAAGCTTGAAGCATGCTCACTACGCTTTTTTATATCATGAACGAACAACTTATTCATGATCTTGATCTCGTATTTAGTACAATTCTAACACAAGATTTTCCTCCCGCATAGATTATTTTTCCACTTTTAAATTAGAAATTGGTTAAAATAAATAGAAAGTATCCTTTGGATAGTTTGACATTCCCTTGCATATATATGATTCAAAAGAGAATAAGGAGTTAAAAGATGAATTGATAAATCAATTCACTTGTCATGAATTATGAGCATCCTAAAAGACTTCATCACAGAGTATGGTACCCTGGCCATGTTTATCATAATCCTACTTGAGTATGCCTGTTTCCCGGTATCCAGTGAAATTGTCCTCCCCTTCTCCGGTGCTGTTGCTTCAATCAATCACACCAATTTTCTTGTTATTCTTCCACTCAGTATCCTCGCCGGTCTCATTGGTACCGGTATCTGTTATGCGATTGGATGGTTTGGTGGAGGAGCTATCCTACAGGCAATCATTCGGCGGTTCCCAAAGGCACAGAAGGGTATTGACCGTGCCAACGAGAAATTCAAGCTGCACGGAGGTGCTACTGTATGTATTGGTAGAGTGATACCACTAATTCGTACTTATATTGCACTGGTGGCTGGTGCTGCAAAGCTTCCCCCTGTTACCTATTTTACCTATTCCTTCCTCGGAATTACTGTATGGAATACCCTTCTCATTGGTCTTGGTTATATGCTTCAGGAGAATTATCAAAAAGTAGCCGGCTATTATGAAAGGTATAAGTATAACCTTCTTCCAATCGCCGGCTTATGTATACTCGCATTACTGATCAATTTTTTATATCAACGTAAAGTTCGGACTCGCCAAAAGTCAAGCCCGATGTAAACAGTGAATATTTGATTAACAAGTGAACTTAGTTAACTATGGGATGCACACGCGCTACGCGACACGAGATTATGAAAGTTTTGATAATATAAGTCATAAGTGTATATTGGTGAATGTATGTGCATATATATGCTCAGATATTCACCTCTATTTATTTATCTGACTTATGACTCCCGGAGGCTTTTATAATAGATTTAGTCTCCCATTTACCGGATGCCACACGTAGGATACCTACGATCGATGTTATAAACCAGTTCAATCCCGTAGCCCACCAGATTCCTGTAAAGCCTATTAGCATCGTCAGAACATTAGCCAGTAGTATACGACAAATAACCTCTGTAATTCCCATAGCCATAGGGACATTGATATCACCGGTTCCTGTGAGGAAATTGCGACTAACAAAAATCATACCTACCGGGACATAGAAGAAGCAGGTAATTCGGATTGCCATAACGCCTGTAGTAACTACCTCGAAATTCTCCTTCTTCGTAAATAACATCATGATATATTCACCGCCAAAGAACATGATCGGCAGCATAAACAAACTAAAAATGATAATGATAATGGAGGATGCCTTAAAGCCCTTCTTAGCGCGGTCTATTCTTCCTGCACCAATATTCTGTCCGGAAAAGGCGGATAATGCAGCTCCTAGGGACATCCCCGGTTGTAGGACGAGTTGTTCAATTCTCGATACTACGGTATGCGCCGCAATAATCGTTTCATCAAATCGATTAATTACACCCTGAAGCGCCATTAATGAGACGGATACCAGGGCATTTTGTAATGCTACCGGAACACCGAGACGAATACATTTGCTGAAAATCATCCGATCCGGTTTGAACTGCTTGAAAGGCATTCGTAATATCTTCACTTTTGTCATAGCGAAGATTATACAGCCTGCTGCGGATACAAATTGCGAAATAATGGTAGCGAATGCTACTCCAGGTACATCCCAGTGGAACACTATTACAAATAACAAATCCAATACGACATTCAGGATGCTGGCTACGATTAAGAAGATGAGTGGCGTCACAGAATCACCAAGTGCTCTAAGGACAGCTGCCATCCCATTATAACATGCTGTACCGAGAATTCCTGCAAAGGTTATCTTCATATAGAGATCGGATTGATCAATAATCGAAGCCGGGGTGTTAAGAAGTTCCAGCAACGGGCGACTGGTGAAGTAACCAACTACACCCAAGATAATTGCTGCTCCTATAACCACATAGGTTGCTGTTGCGAAGCCCTTTCTTACATTATCATAATCTTTAGCACCAAAGTATTGAGATATTACTATTGAAATACCTGCAGATAAACCAAAGCACAGACCAATAATTAGAAATACCAAGGAGCCGGTCGCTCCTACTGCTGCTAGTGCGTTACTATCAACAAATTTACCAACAACAATCGAGTCCACCATATTATAAAACTGCTGAAACAGATTCCCGATCAGCATCGGTATGGAGAACTTTATAATTAACTTGACTGGGGAACCATGTGTCATATCCCGGGTAATTGTTTTTTTCATATCTATCTCCTTCTATCGTATCTCACGGATTTCAATTCTACTTATTCCATTTTATATTTTGAAAGCTTTTGTGCTGTCTGATTTTCTGATACTCGATGTATTATACTCTGTTTTTCTTTAAAGTAAATGTTTTTTATCATAGAATTTATGTCATAAAGTCATGCTTACAGGTCTACAATCATAATCCCAAGCTATTCTCATATAATTAAGAGAAGATTTAGCACACCGGGAGTGAACCTACTGATGCAATGGCATAGTTTACCTATCAGCGATGTCCTCGAGCAACTCGGGGTAACACATAATCAAGGCTTATCTGCCAAAGAGGTGAAGCAAAGGCAACTTACCTTCGGTCGTAATATCCTCGAGGCCAAAAAACCAAAGAACATAATTGTGAAGTTCTTAGCACAATTTACTGACTTTATGATCATTATATTGATATTAGCTGCTATCATATCCTTTGTCGTATCTTATTTGGATGGAGATCCGGATTATGTAGATCCGGTTATCATATTATGCATCATAATGATCAATGCCACACTTGGACTGCTTCAGGAGGCAAGAGCGGAGAAAGCTCTGGAAGCCTTGAAGAAAATGTCTGCACCTACTGCCCATGTTCTGAGAGAAGGTAAAATCAATGTAATTGATTCCGGCGAACTGGTTCCGGGTGATATTATACTATTGGAAACCGGCGCCTTTGTTCCTGCAGATGCAAGACTATTAACGGCAATTAATCTTAAGACAGAGGAGGCATCCCTTACCGGGGAATCGAATCCTATCGACCAGATCGCCGAGACTATATTAAGGCCGGAGACTGGTCTTGGAGACCGTATCAATATGGTCCTAGCAACAAGCACGATTACCTATGGCAGAGGGCTAGCCGTCGTAACAGAGACCGGAATGAACACACAGGTTGGGCATATTGCCAGACTGATTATGGAAGAGGAGACCCCTATGACGCCTCTTCAGAAACGTTTAGCCAAAACCGGTAAGATGTTAGGAATTGCCTGCCTAACCATCTGTGGAATTATATTCGTCCTTGGGCTTATGAAGCAGCTTCCGATCTTCGATATGTTTATGACCTCCGTCAGCTTAGCAGTAGCAGCAATACCGGAGGGATTACCGGCAATTGTTACCATAATGCTATCCCTAGGCGTCCAGAGAATGGCTAGAAAGAATGCTGTCATCCGAAAGCTTCCTGCGGTTGAGACCTTAGGAAGTGCTACTGTAATCTGCTCTGATAAGACCGGAACCTTGACGCAGAACGTAATGACAGTAACCCAAGTCTGTTCCATTGAGGGTACAGAAAAGCCTAACAGCAGCTTTGCTAGCTTCCTGTTATCTCATGCCGCTCTATGTAATGATGCAATTCTTCAAGTCGAGAAGAACTCTCTCTCATTGAATGGTGAACCAACTGAAAAAGCCTTGGTTCTGGCTGCTTATCACAGTGGTAGGAATAAGAATGAACTTGACGTTGAGTACCCTAGGGTATTTGAGATTCCCTTTGATTCGGCGAGAAAACTTATGACAACTGTCCATTCTTCGCCGGAACAAGGATATCGAAGTGTTACAAAAGGTGCTTTCGATTTTATGTTAGGACGCTGCACCCACTATTACCGCGACGGTAAACAGTATCCACTCACCAACAGAGAGCGAAAGCGACTGAATTCTGTGAATATCTCGATGACAGAAAAGGCTCTTCGTGTGATCGCCGTTGCTTACAAGAATTTACCGGATAGCTTTAACAATTCCGCTAAGGATTCTCTCGAACAAGACCTTACACTGATTGGTCTCATCGGAATGATTGATCCGCCTAGGGATGAAGTAAAGGGGGCAGTTGCTATCTGCCGACAGGCAGGAATCAAACCGGTTATGATTACCGGTGATCATGTTCTAACAGCAACGGCCATTGCAAGAGAGCTTGGAATCCTGGCAGAAGGGGAAGAAGCTATAACCGGTGAGCAACTGTCCCGAATGAGCAATGAGGTCTTAGAAGATAACATCTATCGTTACAGTGTCTTTGCCAGAGTATCTCCTGAGCATAAAGTGCGTATCGTGAAAGCCTTCCAAGCCAGAGGTGAGGTAGTCGCTATGACCGGAGATGGTGTGAATGATGCTCCTGCTCTGAATACAGCAGATATCGGATGTGCTATGGGTATCACCGGCACTGATGTTGCGAAGAATGCTGCGGATATGATCTTAACTGACGATAACTTCACTACGATTGTATCCGCTGTGAAGGAAGGCCGTGGTATCTATGAAAACATCAAGAAGTCTGTGCACTTTCTCCTATCCAGTAATATCGGGGAGATTTTAACGATTTTCGTTGCCATACTACTTGGTTTACCAACCCCATTAGTAGCTGTTCAATTATTATGGGTGAATCTGATTACTGATTCTCTTCCGGCAATTTCCTTGGGTGTTGAAGTAGCAGACAAGGAAATCATGAAAAAGAAGCCTATTTCACCAACGAAAGGCATGTTTGCCGATGGTCTTGCATTCCAGATTATCATCGAAGGAATGATGATTGGTTCCCTGTCCTTATTAGCCTTTATCATAGGGTTTCATTTCTATGATACCCCCGGTCTGTTCCTATCCCTACAACCAAAGACCGGTGGAATCGAGAGCCCAGCAACCTATATTCCTTGGGTAGGCCGAACCATGGCCTTTGCCGTACTAAGCTTGTCGCAACTGTTCCATTCCTTCAACATGAGAAGCGAGCACTCTCTTGCGGTCATCGGAGTATTCACCAACCATAAGCTGGTATATTCCTTCCTCCTATGTGCCTTCCTGCAAATTATTGTAATCACAGTGCCATCACTTGCCAGTATCTTCCAAGTAGTCCCTCTGTCCTTAAGGCAATGGGCAATTACACTACTGCTCTCCTTTGTTCCAATTGTCGTGGTTGAGCTACAGAAGAAAATCAACTTTTCTCTAAATAGATCGAAAAAGTGAATCAAATAATTCCTGCTAGTCCCATCCACCTACTTGAAATCCAAGGTAAATCGTTATATAGTTAAAAGGACATACATGACGATATATTTTGAGAGGTGTAGACGTGGGTACCAAGTATTCTGAAAATGCAATGCAGATGAAGCCCTACGATGAATCAATGTGGGAGAAATGGGCTATGTATGATAATATGCCCTATATGTGGGACCCGGACTTGAATGTAGAAAAAATCTTCAAGTGTATCAGTGGTAATATTATTAAATCATACCGATTTCAATTGGATGAACCATACAAGATAAAGCACGAATAAAAACACAGAGGTGAAATTAGTGAATGTTATAACTTTAGTACATAAATCTGCTAATAGCTATGTAATACAAACAGACAGCGGATGGCTCATGGTTGATACCGGATGGCCGGATACCTTTTCACAGCTATTGCAATTACTCAACCAGAACAACATCTCCGTCCATGAAGTTAATTATCTGGTGGTAACCCATTTTCATCCCGACCATGCAGGCTTAGCGCAGATCCTTAAGGATCTAGGAACCACTTTACTACTACATGAGTATCAGGTTCCATATATCAATAAGTTAAATTTGCTATTTAAGAAGAATCCGAAGGCGAATTTCAAAGATATCACAGCAAATAACAATATGGTAATGAGTGAAGCTGAGAGTAGAGACTTCCTAAAAACCATCGGAATCGATGGTGAGCTTATCTCAACTCCCGGGCACAGCGATGATAGCATCAGCCTGGTACTAGACCACTCTTGCGCTTTTATCGGTGATCTTCCTAATCTCAGCCTATCCGAGTCTTATGATGATATCGTGATCGATGACAGCTGGGATATGATTAAAAAGCATGAAGTTAAGACAATTTATCCGGGACACGGGGATAGCTATGAGCTTCCCGATTAGAAACCTTGTCCAATTAATTAAAATAACGTAACTGTTCAGAACCAATCTCGAAAACACTTCGTGTTTCCTCGATGTGGCGTATCCGCCAAATAAATTTGATAAAATTTGCTCACGAATGCGAGCATTCATCACATGTTTTATCAAATTTGCTTGGCTCTGAACAGTAACAAAATAACAAAGGCTTCAAAGGTACTCATAGCTGTGCACCTTTGAAGCCTTATTTTATTAATTCATGACAAGTGATTTACTTTTTCAATTCCTCTAATGTCCGCTGTTAGAATACGCGGAATGCATCTTTACCAAGATATCTTGCTGAACTTCCAAGCTCCTGTTCAATTCGTAATAATTGGTTATACTTTGCTACACGATCTGTTCTGGAAGGCGCACCTGTCTTAATCTGTCCAGCGTTAGTTGCAACTGCAATATCTGCAAGAGTAACATCCTCAGTCTCACCGGAGCGGTGAGAAACAACTGCTGTCCAACGATTATTCTTAGCCATCTCAATCGCATCCAGGGTCTCGGTCAGAGAACCAATCTGGTTAAACTTGATCAATACGGAATTGGAGATACTCTGGGTGATACCCTCTGTAATTCGGCTGGTATTGGTTACGAACAGGTCATCACCAACTAGCTGAATTCTCTTGCCAAGTCTCTCCGTTAAGAGCTTCCAGCCCTTCCAATCCTCTTCTGCCAAGCCATCCTCTAATGAGATTACAGGATACTTATTGCATATCTCTTCCCAGAAATCAACCATTTCTTCTACTGTCTTATATTCACCGGCCTTCCAGAAGAGATAATCTCCCTTTCTTCCGGCTTTATCTGCTTCATCATACATCTCAGTAGCTGCTGCATCAATTGCGATATAGAAATCCTCACCGGGAACATAACCAGCTGCTTCGATTGCCTTTACGATATAATCAAGAGCCTGAGTATCACTGCTGAACTTCGGTGCAAAACCACCTTCATCACCAACCGCTGTAATGAAACCATCATTCTTCAGAAGCTTCTTCAAGGTATGAAAAACGGTAGCGCTATGTTCCAGAGCTTCAGAGAAACTTTTCGCACCCACAGGCATAATCATAAATTCCTGAATATTTAAGCTGGAGTCTGCATGCTTACCGCCATTGATAATGTTCATCATCGGTACCGGAAGAGTCTTCGCATTGACACCGCCAAGATAACGATATAATGGTAAATGTAAGGATGCTGCTGCTGCCTTCGCAACTGCCAAGGATACACCAAGAATAGCATTTGCTCCAAGCTTACCCTTATTCGGAGTACCATCAAGAGCAATCATTGTTGCATCAATTTCGCCTTGTTCTAAGGCATTCATACCTGTGACTGCTTTAGCAATGAGTGTGTTCACATTCTCCACTGCCTTCTTAACACCGGTTCCTAAGTATCTGCTCTTGTCGCCATCCCGTAACTCAACTGCTTCGAAAGCACCTGTGGAAGCACCGGAAGGTACCGCTGCTCTGCCAACACTGCCATCTGCCAGAGTAACCTCTGCTTCTACTGTTGGGTTACCTCTTGAATCGAGTATTTCTCTTCCTATTACTTTTTCAATTATCATATTTTTCATTATAAATTCCATCCTTTCCAGATGATTAATCAATTCTATGCCATATAATTATAGATACATAAATCATTAAAGCTGATATGGCGCTGCTTTCTCATGTATAACTTCACATAACAACTCGAGCTACTATCTACTTGTATTTACTATATTATTTACATCTCTATGGATACTATTCCTATTATTAAGTACTTATCAGTACTTTGATTCAAGTATAACAACCGTAAGTTGAATTTCTGTGATTTGAATCACATAAATAGGTATAATATGGTATCCACAAATTCATTTTACCGAATATTCTAACTTTGAGCAAGTATCTAATGATTCGATATTTCTTCAGCTTTTACAGCAATCACTGATATGCTTCTTCAGATTGATTAATTAAGAAGCTAGGACGGGATTTAGCTTTTAGCATTTTTTGGTATACTTTTAATTGTTATACCGATGAAAAATTGTTATACTATCTAAAGAAGAGAATCATTGTTTCCTACAAGATGAATTGATGGACCAATTCACTTGTCAGGAATAAATAATTACCCAGCGAGGAGAATTTATGAGCAAAACATTTGAAAAATTACAACCCTTACTAGACAAATCCATGGCATTGCAGACAGCCCGCAGTCTATTTGAATGGGATGACCAGACCACAGCACCCTTCGAGGCTGCTGACTATACTTCCAAGGTAGTCGGAATTCTATCGGATGAATACATGAAAAGCATGATTAATGACGATGTTCGCAAGCTCTTGAAGAAGCTTCAGGAAGATAAGGAGCAAGAGGATTTAACTGAAACTCAGAAGGCAATCGTGAGGGAATTGGGTAAGACCTATGAACAACTCGAAAGTATTCCTCCCGAAGAATATCGCGCTTTCAATGAATATACCTCCATCGCGAACCGCAAATGGGCGAAAGCTAAAAAAGATAATAAGTATGAAGATTTTGCACCCTATCTTAAGAAGATTATTGAATTCAAGAAGAAGTTCGCCGGTTATCGTGCGAAAGGAAATAAAAAGCCATATGAGGTTCTCCTTGGAGATTATGATGAATGCTTCATGATTAAGGAGCTGGATACCTTCTTCGATAAAGTAAAAAGTGATATCATTCCTTTACTTAAGGAAGTAGCAAAGAAAGCTGAAACAGTGGATAAGAGCTATAACTATCTATCCTATGATATTGATAAGCAGAAGGAATTCTGTAAATTCTTAGCCGGGTATGTAGGCTTTGATTTTAACCGTGGTGTCATCGCAGAAAGTGCTCACCCCTTCACTATGCAGCTGCATAATCATGATGTTCGAATTACAGACCGTTATATGGAGAACAATCTGGAAAGCGCTATGTTCTCTATCATACATGAGAGTGGTCATGCTATCTATGAAATGAACATCGACGATGCGATCACACAGACTCTGGTTGGTGGAGGAGCATCCATGGGCATGCATGAATCCCAATCCCGCTTCTATGAGAATCTCATTGGTAGAAGTAAAGATTTCTGGGAACCGATTTATGATAAGCTGGTGAATACTTATCCTGATAATCTTAAGGATATCAACTTAGATCATTTTATCAAAGGGATCAACAAAGCTGCGCCAAGCTTAATCCGTACGGAGGCAGACGAGCTCTCCTATTGCATTCATATTATCATTCGGTACGAGATTGAGAAGATGCTATTTAGCGATGAAGTTGATATCGAGGAGCTTCCGAAGGTGTGGAACCAGAAGTATGAGGAGTATATGGGCATCACTCCTACCACGGATGCGGAGGGTATTCTGCAGGATACCCATTGGTCCTACGGCGAATTCGGCTACTTCCCCTCCTATGCGATCGGTACTGCCGTAGCCTCCCAGATCTATTTCTGCATGGATGAACTGATGCCCATGGACCAATATCTGAATGAAGGGAATTTAATCCCCATCCGTGATTTTTTAAGAGATTATATCCACAAGCATGGCGCAGTTAGGAACACAAACCAGATCTTAATGGAAGTATGTGGTGAAGAATTTAATGCAGAGTACTATGTAACCTATCTGAAAGAAAAGTACAAAAATTTATATAGCCTATAAATTTCTATTAAGAAATTTTACAGGACTTACGACCTATCGGCAAAATAAGGTAACACCCATTATCATCTTATTTTCATAATCTCGCATTATGAAAACTCGAACTACAAATGTATTAAAATTAAATTATTATGCATAATTATAAATTTCTATATTGCATTCCTTAGAAAAAGGTTGTAATATAGTAGCATTATTATTTTGTGCTCTTTTTATAAGGTGCAGATGCAATTTACGAAGGAAACAACGTCATTTTGTTTGATTACATTATGACGTGTTGAGCGATAATGGAGGTAATAAATATGAAGCTGTGGGGCGGTCGCTTTACAAAAGAAACAAACCAGTTAGTTCATAATTTTAATGCATCAATCTCTTTTGATCAGAAATTCTTCGAGCAGGATATCGAAGGAAGTATTGCACATGTAACAATGTTAGCAAAACAAGGCATTATCACCAACGATGAGAGAGATCAGATCACCAGTGGATTGTCCTCTATCCTGGAGGACATCTTGAAGGGAATTCTGGAGATTGGTATGGAGCACGAGGATATTCATAGCTTCGTCGAAGCTCATCTGATTGAGCGTATCGGTGCAGCAGGCAAGAAGCTGCATACCGGTAGAAGCCGTAATGACCAGGTTGCTTTAGATATGAAGCTGTATACCCGAGATGAACTTGGAGTAATTGATAGCTTAACAAAAGAACTCCTGGTATCAATTCATACTATTATGGAGTCCAACCTAGAGACCTTTATGCCGGGTTTTACTCATTTACAAAAAGCCCAGCCGGTGACTCTGGCTCATCATTTTGGTGCCTATTTCGAGATGTTCAAGCGTGACCGTGGACGTCTTCACGATATTACAAAACGTATGAACCTATCCCCGATTGGCTCGGGTGCTCTTGCCGGTACCACCTATCCACTGGATCGTGATTACACCTCCTCTCTTCTTGGTTTTGATGGACCAACCCTGAACAGCATGGATAGTGTCTCCGATCGTGATTATCTGATTGAATTACTAAGTGCTCTTTCTACCATCATGATGCACTTAAGCCGATTTTGTGAAGAGATCATCATCTGGAATAGTAATGAATATCGTTTTGTTGAGTTGGATGACGCTTATTCTACAGGGTCAAGCATAATGCCTCAGAAGAAGAATCCTGATATTGCTGAATTAGTCCGAGGCAAGACCGGACGCGTCTATGGCTCTCTGATGGCACTCTTGACTGTAATGAAGGGACTTCCTTTGGCTTACAACAAGGATATGCAGGAGGATAAGGAGTATACCTTCGATGCAATCGATACCGTGAAAGGCTGCCTTGCCCTATTTAATGGAATGGTATCCACCATGAAGTTCAACAAAGAAGTGATGGCTCAAAGTGCCAAGAATGGCTTTACCAACGCCACCGACGCTGCTGACTATCTTGTGAACAAAGGGATTCCTTTCCGTGATGCACATGGAGTGATCGGCCAACTGGTACTCTATTGCATCGATAAGGATATTGCCTTAGAGCAGATGAGTTTGGAGGAATTCCGGCAAATCAGCCCGGTATTTGAAGAAGATATCTATGAGGCCATTAGCTTAACTACCTGTGTGAACAAGCGTAATACCATCGGAGCTCCGGGCAAGCAAGCTATGACACAGGTACTCAAATTAAACGAGGAATATCTCAACCTATAATTAATATTCCGGTGTGACTTTGTGTATATCTAAATTTACCTAGAACTAAGACCCAGAAGGAAAAAGATCAGTTTATAAACTGAGCTACATCTCCATTCTGGGTCTTTTAATAATTATTTCTTCGTTAGCTTTCGGGTTACAATTGAACTGCCAGCATTACAATATTAGCAACCACGATAATTGTATTAATGATGGTGAATTTAATCCGATCTATCTTCGACTTATGAATTCCCATTATATACAATATCAATATAATACCGACACTGATTAACATATATACCAGCTTTGGCATTGTATTCACTGCTCCACCGCTTAGACTAAATTGGGTAGATATCTTCTCCGGCAGTTTGGTATAGGCATAAGCATCAAAGATCAACGTAATGATCAGATAGATGCCATGAAGTAAAGGATACGTATATTTTCTTACTTGTTTCATTCTCTCCACACCCCTCCGACTTAAACCAATACTATCCTTCTGATTATATTCCTCCCTGTCGAAAAATTCAATCATTCTCATCTATCAAATTTCCTAATATTTTCTCTCTTCTGTTCATTAAATACTAACACATTTTACATTGACACCTATTTATCAATGCTTTATACTAGGATTGTTTGTTAATTAATTAACATACTTAATTGGGTTAAGAAGTACCTACCCAAGATGAATATACGTAACACCACTGGATCGAATCGGTGTTGTATTAGGAAAGGAGTATAACATGAATATTTACATCTGTGTCGGCAGTTCCTGCCACATCAAGGGTTCCTATGATATCATCCAGCTTATGAAGGAGGCTGTTGAGAAGCATCAGTTAGAGGATAAGATCAATCTATCCGCTGCTTTCTGCTTAGGCCACTGTACTGATGGGGTAACCGTTAAAATTGATGAGGATTTAATCTGTGGAGTATCAAAAGATAGCTTCGAGGACTTCTTCAATCATACTGTATTAGCTAAAATAAACTAAACCAAAGGTCGTGATTCTATGAACCATTACATACAGCTTAAGAAATCCAACTGTAAGAACTGCTATAAATGTATTCGTCACTGTCCCGTGAAGTCAATCCGCTTCTCTGACCAACAGGCGCATATCGTTAAGGAGCAATGTATTCTGTGCGGAGAATGCTTCGTAGCTTGTCCACAGAATGCAAAGCAGATACGCAGCGATATTAATATCGTAAAGGACATGATTTCTTCGGGAATCCCTGTTTATGCCAGTGTAGCGCCGGCATTTATCGCTAATTATGAGGGAGCAGATCTCTCTTCTCTCGCCGAAACCCTACATAAGCTTGGTTTTGCTGGTGTGGAGGAGACAGCACTCGGTGCCACGATTGTTAAAAAACAATACGAGGCCATGATGCGGTCCGGAGAAGGAAACGTAATCATCTCCTCCTGTTGCCACACCGTAAATATACTAATTCAAAAATATTATCCGGAAGCACTCCCCTTCCTTGCAAAAGTTCTCTCACCGATGCAAGCCCACTGTAAGAAGCTCAAGGAGGAGCATCCCGGAGCTTATACCGTCTTCCTTGGACCGTGCATCTCCAAGAAGGAAGAGGCGGAGCTATATCCCGGTATCGTAGACTGTGCTCTTACCTTCGAAGAACTATCTGACTGGTTCAACGAGAAAGGATTATCCGTTACACCAACCGTGAATGAGATTAAGTCAGACCAAGGAAGAGCCCGATTGTTCCCGATCCCCGGAGGAATCATTCGTTCCATGTTCACTGAAGATTTAGACTATGATTTCATCGTAATCGATGGGATTGATCATTGCATGAAAGCGTTAGCTAATATCGCATCAGGAGAACTCAAGCATTGTTTCATCGAGATGTCAGCCTGCTCCGGCAGCTGTATCGGCGGTCCTGCCATGGATAAAGAGCATCGCATGCCCCTCTCTGATTTTATCCGCGTGAACCGTTTTGCGAAGGAGAAGGATTTTACGATTGATTTTCCCAAGGATGAGCTTCTCACCAAGTATTTCAGCTATATGGGAAGCCACACTCAGATGCCCGGAAGTAATGCAATTGAGGAGATCTTACATAAGATGGGCAAATCCTGTCCAGAGCAAGAGCTGAACTGTGGAAGCTGTGGCTATAATACCTGTCGTGAGAAGGCTATCGCTGTGCTTCAGGGCAAAGCAGATCTAACTATGTGCCTTCCCTATCTTAAGGATAAGGCTGAGAACTTCTCA
>JAQZBA010000397.1 GCA_029239365.1 Herbinix sp.
CTTACCGTCAGAGAAGGTTCCTGCTCCACCTTCCCCGAATTGTACATTACACTGAGGATTAAGCTCATTTGTCTTCCAGAAATGCTCTACAGCCTCCACCCTCTTACGAACCTCATAACCACGCTCCAGAACCAGTGGTTGATATCCATGCTTAGCTAATAGATAGGCCGCTAATAAGCCAGCCGGTCCTGTTCCGACGATTACCGGCCTGCGGGAAAGCTTCTTCTCTCCGGTGGGAACAAAGCTGTATTGCTCCGTCCTGCTTAGGGTCACCTGCTCATTATGGCACCGGCTGATAAACGTCTCTTCCCTTTCCTTCGCATTTAGAGAAACCGTTGCATCGATTGTGTAGATATATTTAATTTCATTCTTTCGGGCATCGATGGATTTTTTGATAATTTTATAATCCATGATTCTATTAGGTTGAAGCTTCAGAGCTTTTGCAATTGCACCTACCAGCTCTTCCTCCTTATGCCTGATCGGAAGCTTAAGTTGTGATATTCTAATCATAATAACCTCTCAGATTTCATCTTTCTCTTTCTATTTTGCATATGCCGCGGTATTTACTGCAGCATTTGCTGATGCACACCCGGCCAGATATCCGGAGCTCCAAGCCCATTGAAGATTATAACCACCACAGGTACCATCCACATCAAGCAGCTCGCCTGTCAGATATAGCTTCTTAATAAGTTTCGATTCCAGGGTAGCTGCATCGATTTGTTTGGTGTTGACTCCTCCTGCACATACCTGGGCATGTTCAAAGGAATTCGTTCCATTGATCAGTAGTTTGTATTGTTTTATCTGCTTTATCAGGTGGTCCAGATTCTTCTCAGTGACCTTACTAACCTGTAATTCTGGATCCAACTTAGCTTCTTTAATTAATATATAATTCAATTTATGATTGAGCAAACCAACTAACATTTCCTCCAGAGTTTTATTAGGGTTCTGCTCTATCCGCTTATGAAGCATGTCTAATAATTGCTCCGGTACTATCTCCTTCAGAAAGTCTATGCTCAGCCAGCTATTCTTACCGCAATCTAAAGCCTTAGCAACAAAACGACTAAGCTGCATAATGGGAATCCCTGAGACGCCATAATCTGTAAAGATTATTTCACCTTCCTCGGTTGCCAAGTGCATTTGATCAGCATAAGCAGTCACCTTTGCCATCGTTCTGACTCCGGATACCGTCTTGCAGGATTTATCCGGAGATTTGAGTTGCACTAGAGCGGGTAAGGGCTTTATCACGGAATGACCAAAGCATTTAGCCAACCCATAACCACTTCCGTCGGAACCAAGCTGTGGTGAGGCACAGCCACCGGCTGCTAAGATCAGACACTTTCCCTGATAATTATGACGTTTTTTGTCATCTGTTGTTTCTGTAACAACTATAAAGGGTTGCTGTGTAATCTCAAGAACGGTTTCCGAATAATGATACGTAATGCCCAATCTGGTGCCTTCCATTAGAAGCACCTGAACCACACTAGCGGCCTGCTCAGAATTCGGATAATAATAACCATCCCGTTCTCTTGGATATATGCCTAACTCTCCGAAGAACTCAAGAGTTTTTGAGACATCAAAACAAGACAGCACCTTCATAGCAAATGCGCTGTCATCTGAACGATAGCAATCCGGAGTTTGGATTTTATTCGTAAAATTACACTTTCCGTTTCCAGTTGCTAATATTTTTTTACCGGCCTTTTCCTTGCGTTCAATCACAAGCACCGAACTTCCAAGCCTTGCCGCAGCAATCGCAGCCATCAAACCGGAAGCTCCGGCACCAACGATGATTACGTCATATATCACTTTCTCAGCCTCCTAGAAACAAGCAAAATCAGTAGCTAGAACAATTTGCATTTATGTTTGTTTCATTATATTTTAACCGAGGCATTATTTCAAGCTTTTCTTTCACTCATGACGATAGAAAGTCTATGAAGCGTGATTTCGATCCTATACATACCTACGAACAACCCGGAAGAACAAGGAGTTCGGTTCAATTGGTGATACCTACCCTTTGAATAAGTTTGTACCGAGGATTACACAGGCACAAACTTTTAAGTGCGAATTATGGTTCTTCATAATTCGCACTATTAACTGGAATAGCTCTCCAGCAAGGAATACAGTTCTTCATAACTATTTACATAGATTCCTTGGCTAAGTGATATTCTGTCCTCCTCTGGAAGTTCCGATGCTAAGATATGAGTATAGCTGTATACGCTCTTTAGGTCACTATTATATACGACTACGAACCCATCCTTTACTACAACATAGAAGCGGAAAGGAACAAAATTTTCATTATAGGTTTTTTTAATCACAATCTCGGTATCAGAAAATCGAACCAGCTCATAGGATAGTAACCCTTTGTTATATTCGGACAAAGGTAAATCGTTCATATAAGTAGCTAGGTAATCCTCAACTTCTTCACGGGTCAATCCCACCAGATACGCAGGCGGATTCAATTCCTGTGTCTCTATCGTATCCGATTTCATATTATATATCTCAAGGATATATTTTGTAGTCGGAAGAACGATTGTCTCCGACTGTTCATTCGTAGATGCACTTTGTGTATCTGCTTGCGCTACCTGCGGTGTAGGCTCGGCGATCCGGGTAAGTTCCAGCAGCTGATCCTTACGTTCAATAGCTCTCTGATTAAAATTATTTAATGCATGCAGATAACTCATGTAATAGCAGGTGCTGAACATGATAGATAATAATGCAAAGCTTCCGAGATAAATTAACGCCTTTTTCAGCTTCATGCGAGAATCACTCCTTTGGCATTATTATCTCCATGATTTACTTTTTTATACAATTATAGTAAGCTTTGCATATTATATTCCATCCGTTCTAGTAGATTTCGATTATAGATCTTCTCAATCTCTTCTGCTTTTAGCGGTTTACTGAATAGATAGCCCTGGATGTAGTCACAACCACTATTCCTCAATTGGAGATACTTATCCATATCCTCAATTCCTTCTGCAGTAATCTTAAGCCTAAGACTATGTGCAAGAGAAATAATACTGTCCATAACTCCAATATTCTCCGATAAAAGGAATTTATCATTAATCGATTTATCCAGTTTTAATTTATCCACCGGAATATAAGTCAGATAATTCAATGAGGAATACCCAGTACCAAAATCATCTAACGCAATTTTTATCCCAGCCTCCTTAAGCTCCTTTAAAAATTCCAACGTCTGTGTATCATCCTCCAGGAAGATACTTTCTGTTATTTCAATTTCAATGAATTTCGGACTGATATCATATTCTTTAAGGAGATGTTTCAAATAAGTTATATAATGCTTATCCCTCATTTGTTTACTAGAATAGTTGATCGATACGATTTTCTCTTGATAGCCTTTCTTCCTCCAGCTGTCCAGTTGCATAATCGCTTCCTCAGTAATCCATCTGCCAATTTCTATGATATGCCCGGTCTCCTCAGCTACAGGGATGAAGATTCCGGGGCTGATATTATGGTCATTGAGTCGTAATAGGGCTTC
>JAQZBA010000036.1 GCA_029239365.1 Herbinix sp.
CGTTACCACACCTGCAATCCGCCCTGACATTATCGTTCCTATGCGTAACTTCAGCTGCTGGTACGGTGCATACGGTAAGTGGTATGAGGATGGCAAGACTACAGCAAATGGTGGTATCGAGCCTACCGGTGCAATACTTGAGTTAATTAATGCTTATGATGCGATTAAAGCTGCAACCGGTGATAATAGAGATGCAGTAGTTGCAGAAAATGTTCAAAAGATTTATGATTTACATAAGGATAATACTTGGATCATCGGCTTCCTGGCTCCATTGCCTATTAATTTCTTTGTAAATAACAATGTTAAGAATTTCCCTTCCAACATTGTATGGGCAGATGAATACAGATTTGCAAGCATGATGCGTCCTGAGCAGTTATATTTAGCGAAATAAGATTAATAAATAGCTTATAATTATAAGATTAAGGGCTTTTGTAAAATAGCAGGAAATCGAACTACTTTGCAAAAGCCCACAATCTTTGTATGAAAGCAAATGAAGTTGAGAAGGGTTCTATGGTGATAAGTTATGGATAAATGGAGATATATTGCAAAGAGGCTTATGCTGGCCTTTTTCACATTATTGATGATGGAGACTTTGTTGATAGTTTGGTAACCGATATGGTTGCGCAGGGAGAGACAGTTACAGAGGTAGATATCGCAAATCTGCGTACTATGTATAAGGTGGACCGTCCGTTTATGATTCAATATACCGATTGGCTTGGCGGTATCGTGACAGGAGACTGGGGTACCTCCTTTTATTATAACCAAAGTGTATTAGTAAAAATCGGTGAGACGCTAGGTGCAACATTAATGATCTCACTGATTACACTTATTATTACCTATCTGATTGCTATTCCGATTGCAATCTACTCGGCAAAACATCAATACTCCATCGGTGATTATGCTTTCACCTTTATTGGTTTCATTGGTATGGCTGTTCCACACTTCTTATTGGCGATTCTGTTGATGTATCTGTCCTATAAATGGACGGGTAAACCGGTTATGGGATTGTTTCCGGAGGGAGGAATCACTTCCTGGGCAACGTTCTTAGACTTCTTAAAACGTTTGATTATACCCACCATTGTTATTAGTATGTCAGGTACCTGCGGCTTAATCCGTAGCGTACGTGCTCAGTTGTTGGATGAGCAGGAAAAGCCTTATATCCTTTGCACAAGAGCAAAAGGCGTAAGTGAAAAAACAATTACTTATAAGTATGAAATGCGTGCTGTTATTAATCCGATTGTAAGTGGGCTTGGAGGAATGATCTCCGGGATATTTAACGGTTCTACTATTACGGCTATCGTATTGATGCTACCGACCCAGGGACCGATATTATTAAAGGCATTACAATCTCAGGATGTATATCTTTCCGGAGGTATTCTGCTGATTTCAGCTACGCTGGTAGTTATCGGTACGCTGATATCTGATTTACTGCTTGCGGTTCTAGACCCAAGGATTAAATTTCTAGAGGAGAGTAAATAATGAGCCAAGAGAATCGAACAAATAATTCTGCTCCCGAAAATTCTAATTTAAGTGAAAAAGAAAGAAAAAAACTTGAAAAAAAGCGGGCAAAACAAGAAAAATATTATACATCCTCCCAATGGCAGCTGATGGGGAGAAAGCTTCTGAAGCATAAACTTGCGCTGATCAGCTTTATCATATTAGCGATGTTATATACCGGAGCTATCTTTGCTAACTTTATCGCTCCACAAGGACTAGAGGATTTCTCTGCAACCTATTCTAATGCTCCGCCAAGCAAGATCCATTATGTGCATGACGGAAAGTTTGTTGGTCCTTTTGTATATGACATAGAAATTTCTTATGATAATTTTTTAAATAAAATCTTCGTTGAGAATACAGAGAAACCATACAAGATAAAGTTTCTTGTAAATGGTTCTTCCTATAAATTATTTGGATTTATTAAAAGTGACCTACATTTATTTGGTATTGATAATTCGGAGATACCACAAGGTAAGGATAAGATAAACGTAATGATTTTTGGAGCTGACCAGCTAGGACGTGACTTGTTCTCCAGAATTCTGATCGGTAGCCAGGTGTCTCTCACAGTACCATTGATCGGAACCTTGATGTCCTTTATACTGGCCGTCTTCATTGGTGGTATCTCGGGCTATTATGGAGGATTTATTGATACCGTAATACAGAGAATTATTGAGGTGATTTCCTCCTTCCCGACCTTGCCGTTGTGGATGGCACTTTCAGCAGCAATTCCGCCGGGTATCTCTGTAGTAAAGGTGTTTGTCTTCATTACCTTAATCATGTCGCTTCTTAGCTGGCCTGGATTAGCCAGAACAGTGCGAAGCAAGTTTTTGTCCCTCAAAAAAGAAGATTATGTAATGGCAGCAAGACTGGCCGGCGTATCTGACGCTAAGATTATTGCAAAGCATCTGGTTCCTGGCTTCATGAGTTATTTAATCGTCAGTCTGACCTTAGGCATCCCCGGTATGATACTGGGTGAGACCTCGATGAGTTTCCTTGGGCTAGGTATGCGGGCACCTGCAACCAGCTGGGGCGTACTATTACAGGAGTGCCAGAGCATTAGTAATATTGCCAACTGTACCTGGAAATTAATTCCCGTCCTATTCGTAGGCTTAGCTGTACTGGCATTTAATTTTCTAGGTGATGGATTACGTGATGCCGCAGACCCTTATAAATAAGTGAGGTATTAAATGGAAAAGAATGTGGTTGTAGTTGAGGATCTTAATATAAAAATCAAGCTGGATGAAGGTATCCTTACTCCGCTGCGCGGTATCAGTTTTGCAATCGGAGAGAATGAAACTCTCGGACTTGTAGGAGAATCCGGCTGCGGCAAGAGCTTAACCAGTAAGGCGATCATGGGAATAAATGATAAGAAATGTGCCACGACCGGTAAGATTACCTTCACGAATGATGGGAAAGTGTTAAATCTACTGGATATGAAATTTGGTGGTACTGAGATAAGAAGCATACGCGGTAAGAATATATCGATGATATTCCAAGAACCTATGAGCTCTTTCTCACCGCTTTTTACCATAGGACATCAAATCTCTGAGTTTGTCCGTCTACATATGACAAAGGATAAGAAGAAGGCGAAGGAGATAGCGATCGAAGCGATGCATAAGGTAGGGATCGCTAATCCGGAGAAAAGGTATAACCAATATCCTCATGAATTCTCCGGTGGTATGCTGCAGAGAGCTTTGATTGCGATGGCATTGGCTTGTAATCCGAAGCTTCTGATCGCGGATGAACCTACGACGGCTCTGGATGTAACCATACAGGCACAAATCCTTGAGTTAATGAAGGAGTTACAGAAAGAATATAAGATGGCGATATTGTATATTACCCATGATTTAGGTACCGTTGCCAGAATCTGCGACCGCGTTGCAGTTATGTATCTGGGTAAAATAGTGGAGATAGCTCCCGTAAAGGATATCTACCAGAAGCCGCTTCATCCCTATACAATTGGCTTGATGGGTTCTGTGCACAAAATTGGTGGTGGTCATGATCGTCTGTATTCCATCGATGGAACGGTACCGCTTGCGATGAACCTGGCGAATCAGTGTGGTTTTTACGATCGCTGTGAATACCGTATTGATGGCAAATGCAATTGCAGTGAACCGACCTTGGTGGAAGTGGAAGAAGGCCATTTTGTGGCTTGCTATGCTGATGTAACAACTGCGCATAAGCGGAAAGTACAGTAAGGAGGCTAAATTCTCCTAAATCAGGTGTCGTTAATCTAAAAATTATACAAGGAGGATTGTTATGCCGGAGACAATATTAAAAGTAAAAGATATGTGCAAGACCTTCTCCTCGAAAAAAGTGAATGTTAAAGCTGTGAATATGGTAAGCTTTGAGGTTAATAAAGGTGAGACCGTTGGTATCGTTGGCGAATCCGGTTGTGGTAAAACCACACTTGGACGCTGTATCGTAAAAGCGATTGAAGCTACCACCGGTGAGGTGTTATATCTTGCCGAGGATGGGAAAGAACATAATCTGCAGCACATTGATAAAGCTTCGATGAAAACGATTAGAAAAGAAATTCAGATGATCTTTCAGGATCCCTTTTCTTCACTGGATCCTCGTATGACAGTGTTTGATATCATATCTGAGCCATTACGAGCTAATTTTAAGATGACAAAGAAGGAGATCGAGAAGAGAGTGAAGGAGATTGCGGTCAAGGTAGGCTTGAATCCCAGTTATCTCAAGCGTTATCCACATGCCTTTTCCGGTGGACAGCGTCAGAGAATTGGAATTGCCAGAGCACTTGTGCTGTATCCCCGCCTGATTGTATGTGATGAAGCAGTATCTGCTCTTGACGTATCCGTTCAGGCTCAGGTGGTGAATCTTCTGATGGATCTTCAGAAGGAGCTGAAGCTTACTTATCTCTTCATTAGTCATGACTTATCCGTGGTTGAGCATATCTCGGATAAGGTGGGTGTTATGTATCTCGGTAAGATGGTGGAGTATGCCACAAGTGAGGAACTGTTCAGAAATCCTCTACATCCCTATACCGAGGCCCTACTTTCCGCGGTTCCAATTGCGGATCCAACGATTGAAAATGAGAGAATTCCTTTGCAGGGAGAGATTCCGAATCCGGCAAATCCGCCATCCGGATGCTTCTTCCATACCAGGTGTAAATACTGTATCGACAAATGTAAAACTGAGGACGTTAATTTTATAGAAAAGGAGCCGGGACATTATGTAGCATGCCATAGAGCAGAGGAATTAAAGCTCCAGGGAATTATTAAAGAATAATTCGCTGCTACAGGGACCGAGGATACGAATATGAAAAAAGAACTGATAGTGTTTATTGACAGCGGTGACACCATAGTGGATGAGTCTACCGAGATAAAGAATGTGATGGGGACCGTTCTTAAGGCGAAGCTATTCCCAGGAGCAGAGGAAAATTTAGTAAAACTTCATGATAACGGGTATACCATTGCCCTTGTTGCTGATGGTACCAAGACCTCCTTTGATAATATCTATCTGGAGAACGGGTTGGACTACTGCTTTGACGCTAAGGCAATCTCTGGGGAGCTTGGTCAGGAGAAGCCTGCACCGATTATGTTTCATCATGCAATGAAGGAGTTAGGATTAACCGACAGTGATAAGCATCGTATCGTCATGATCGGAAATAATCTTAAGAGAGATATTGTCGGAGCAAACAGATTAGGTATTATCTCTATCTTGGCCAACTATAGTCCTCGTTATGATATGAATCCGATCAATCAAGAAGAGATGCCGGATTATATCCTCGATTCACCGGATAAGCTATTTGAGTTGATAGAAGAGCTGGAGCTTAAGGTAAGCGATCGGAAAAGCATCAAGAATAATTTATAATACACCCAGCTGTATACATTGTAGAAGAGAGAGAGGTTGGGATGTGCCTATAGATGCACATCTTGGATGAATATGACGGATCGAGAACTAGCGATTAAGTATGCGCCACATCTTTATTTTGATAAGAATGAGCCATTTACCCTTGACCAGCTTGGATATGATATTATCAGAACCTCAGAGAGAAGTAAATCCTTTGAGCGGGATATCTGGATTGATACAGATAAAGTGGCATTAGTGATAGAATATCAGCTTTATTTTGATTTTGACATACAACATATGTATGACTTGGAGCATTTCTGGGTTTATGTTGGACACGATGGAAAAGTAGTAGACGGAGAAGCAAGTGCGCATGGCAGCCATATGAATTGCTTTCAATATACACGGGCTTTAGAGGAAGAAACACATATTCCGATTTATATCCAACCAGGTAAGCATGCAGTATTTCCGGAGGGGAAGCTCTTTAAACTGTTTAGTGATGTCGAACTGGTCTGTCATAAATATGCCGGAACCGCAGGTTTGCTCATCACAAAGCTATTTCAAGGAGTTCTGCATAAAAATTCCTATCTTGATTATCAAGTGTGCAGTTATATCAGAGAGAACTTCTCATTTCACCCCACACTGGAATTCGTTCCGATCCAGGTTGATGAGAATATCGTTGTAACCTGGGAGGAGCTCTATGAAATTATCCCGGTAAGAATTGAACGATTACTGAAAAAGCTTGGGATCAGCAGTGTTTAATCATGCTGGGCTGATAAGGACCGTAAGATAAGATTACGTATTGAAAGAAGAGGTTCCTATGGTTAAGAAAATAGTACTTGTATTTAAGACACACTTTGATATCGGTTTTACTGATTTATCCAGCAGAGTAATCGATAAATATGCCGACTCCATGCTGAAGGAAGTAATTGCAACCTGTAATGCTACACAGCATATGGGTGAGCTCAAGTATGTGTGGACGATGCCTGCCTGGCCTCTTAAGATAATAATGCAGCGGTGTAGTGATGATCTGAAGAAAGATCTGGAGCTGCTGATTGAACGTGGGCAGGTGGTATGGCATGCACTACCATTTACCTCCCACACTGATTTCTGTAGTGCGGAAGAGTATATCGAAGGTCTGCGTTATGGTCGTGAATTATCAGAACATTATCACAAGCCTTATCCAATCTCAGCAAAAATGACTGATGTTCCGGGACATGGAATTATGCTGCCACAGATTTTATCGGGAGCGGGGGTTAAGTTTCTACATCTGGGCTGCAATGAATTTGCAACTCCACCTAAGCTTCCATTTCTATTTCGCTGGCAATCACCAAGTGGAGAACAGGTACTAACCATGTATAGCAAGGGTGGTTATGGTACATCACTGCTTCCACCGGAGGACTGGGAGTTCCCGGTGTGGATGGCGTTAATGCAGACACAGGATAATTGCGGACCACAAACGGTAGAAGTAATAAATAAATTGGTGAAGGACATCAGAAATAAATATCCTGAGGCAGAGATTATCTGTGGTACTATGGATGATTTTTATGAGGAGTTGGTCAAGTCTGATTTATCTAAGCTTCCGTTGGTAACTAAGGATCTGGCTGATACCTGGATTCATGGGATAGGAGCTTATCCTAAGGAAGTCAGTATGGTACGTGAAGCTAGAGAAGTGAGTAAAAGACTTCAAGCATTACGGATGAAACAACATCTTGAGTCCGAAACTGTGAATAGTGATGACTACACTACCTTATTGGATCAGTATTATGAAGATATCAACCTATTTGATGAGCACACCTGGGGAGCCGATGTTAAGACCTGGCTGGGCTCAAAACGAGTATATCGTAAGAAGGATTTCCTGAAGGCAAAACAAAAGGATAATTATAAATTCATGGAGAGGTCTTGGCAGGAACAGCGGGACAGAGCGACAAATAGTGTGCAGACAATCCATGAGGTTAAGCTTCGTATTGATGAAAAGTGTGGTAATGAGATATCTCTTTTTAACCCAAATAGCTGTGAATACACCGGTTGGGTATCATTAAAAAGCTTGGATAGAGAATTATCCGGCTGCAGCATTATCTGTGATAATCGTCACCTTCCGGTGACGAGAATTGATGGGGAGTGGTCGTGTTTTGTAACTAAGCTTCCACCGTTTATTACGGTCCCCATTCACATAGCGGATGGGCATGCTTATAAGGGTAAGCTATCGGTAAGTAAGTCGGAACAGCAGGTAGTGATAGAAAATCACCGTTACCGTCTGACCTTATCAGAGAAAACAGGAGATATTTCCGAACTCTACGATAAAGGATTGGATACGATTCTATTACAGCAGACTAAGAATCAGTCGGTATTCTCATATCGTTATGATCGTTATGGAATCAAGGATGTTACAAAGTATCTCAAGGATTACGCATACCGTTTCTCTACCTGGGGAATTCAGGATTATGGCAGAGAAGCTTATCCGGAATGTGAACATAGAACGTATTATCCCAGCTTTCAGTCCTATTCCATCGAGCTTGATACTCTGGTGTTATGCTATGAGAACAGAGAAAGCACCGAAAAATACGGTGATGCAGAGAAGGTGATAATCGAGATTACCTTACCACCGGATGGTGATGAGATCTTCATTCATGTAAGATTGCAGAATAAGAGAGAGACACCTTTTATCGAGTCAGGCTCCTTCTTGTTTCCTGCCGCTTGTCAGAGGAAAGATTATCGGGTGAATAAATCCAATACGGTTCTTGATCCGACATCGGATATCGAGGATAATGCGAATCATGTATTGTATTGTCTTGAGAATTATATATCATCAACAGATGGAGAATGCGGCGTCTGTATTGTAGCTAAGGACACCCCTTTGGTCGCTTTAGGTGATACCGGAATCTATAAATATATGAGAAGTTATAAGGCTCCGGAGGAACCGGTTCTGCATTTTAATCTCTTTAATAATATGTGGGGAACTAATTTCCCGCAGTGGATCGGTGGCGACCTAAACTATCGTTACATATTATATGGTTATCGACAGGAGCAGGAGACTGATAATCTGGAGAGAGCCGTGATGCTGCAAGAGGGAATCGAGCTAACCGGATGTTCACTCAATAAGGATTGTATCAAACTACCGGAGCACATGCAGCTCATTAATGTAAGAGAAGGTAAGGACGGATTAATTATACGCCTTAAGGAATTATCGGGAAGAACAGAAACCAGAAAGCTACGTATTGATGGCTACACAATCGTACCGGTGGATCTGAATAACGTGGTTCAGGGTGAAGGCATACAGGAAACATTTGAATTTGATGCGAAACCCTATGGAATCTATTCGTTCCTATTGAAGAAAAGATAATGAGATTAATAATCTTAGGTAATTAAGAAATTGTTGGTTAGTTATAGCATCATATTGATCTGATGAGGAGCGGCTGTAAAATTTAATCTTGTGATTTCGAATGAATGTAATAACGTTCGAGGAGAAGCATAGATGTTTTATAGACGCTCTTTGCATATATAAGAATGGAATTGGATAGCAAGCAAGCCGATAGGATAGTATTTACGATAATAGAAAGGTAGGGATTTTAGATGAAATTGACTTATTACGGAACAGGTGCCGGTGAAGGCTGGCCCGGAATTTTTTGCAATTGCGAGTTGTGTAAGGAGGCCAAAAGGTTAAAGGGTAAGAACATCCGATCAAGATCACAGGCCCTCATCAATGATGATTTACTAATAGATTTAACACCGGATACGAATATGCATAGTCTGGTATATGGACTGGATCTGGAGGGTGTGGACCATCTACTTGTGACCCATAGTCATACAGATCACTTTCATCCGGCGGATATAGAATTACTCAGAGAACCCTTTGCCCACAATCGTAATCTTTTTCATATCTACGGTAATGAGAGTGTGAGAAAGAGGATTTGGACTGAGGTTCCGAAGGTTGAGGAGGTTGTGGATTGCTTTGATTTTCATAAAGCGGAGCCTTTCCAAAAGCTATCAATCAAGGATTATATTGTGATTCCGTTACTAGCCTTACATGACAGAGAAGAAGAATGTCTTATTTATGAGATTATTCAAGGAGATAAAGCAATGCTTTATGCTCATGATACCGGAGCGTTCCCTTCTAAGACGATGGATTATCTGGTGGCGAATAAGGTTCATCTGGATCTTGTAAGCCTGGATTGTACTACTCAGAGCGAGGAGGACGGGAAGAATCATATGGGCCTTGTCGATGCGGTGAAGCAGCGCAAGCTCTTAATTGACCTTGGACTAGCGGATGAGAAGACAACCTGGATAGTGAATCATTTCTCTCATAATGGGGGATGGCTGCATGATCGCATGGTCGAAGAGGCAGACAAGGTAGGCTTCCTGGTATCCTATGATGGAATGGTAATTGAAGTATAACAGCAGGCAGTCGCAGAAGGAGGAATTATGGGAATTAGGTATCATGAGAAAAATCGTATCTTTAAATTAGATACACCAAAGTCAACCTATATGATTGGCATTGTTGATGATGAGAATTTCATAGGACATATCTATTATGGCAAGAGAGTAATCGATGAAGACCTGAGCTATCTATTGCGCATCACCGAAGGAGCACGGGTTCCGTCACAGAATAATCGAGACAGAGTTACCTTCATGGACACCTTTCCGTTAGAATACCCTACTCACGGTATTGGCGATTTTAGAGAAACCTGTCTTAGTGTTAAATCGAAGCTTGGACATTCTGCTTGCAGCTTATCTTATATCACACACAGAATCTATTCGGATAAACCAAAGCTAGCCGGTCTTCCGTCTACCTTCGGTGATTCTGATTCCTGCACTACCTTGGAGCTAATCTGCGAGGATAAGGTCCTGAAGCTTCAGGTGGTGTTGGTATACACCGTATTCGAGAAGCTGGATGCAATCACCAGAAGTGTACGTGTCCTGAATGCTTCAGAGGATAGCATTTATCTGACGAAGGTACTGTCAGCTTGTCTTGATATGGATAATCGAGAATATGATATGTTGACTCTCTATGGCCTCTGGTCGAGGGAGAGAATGATAAACCGCAGAAGAATCACCGATGGGAAGCAATTAATCTCTTCCCTAAGAGGAATATCCTCCCATCAGGAGCAGCCTTTTCTGGCAATCATGGATAAGGATGCGAATGATGATCAAGGTGAAGTATACGGTCTTCATCTGGTATATTCGGGCAATTTTATGGCACAGGCCGAAATCGTGCAGTTTGGTTTTCTTCGTGCAACCATAGGGATCAATCCGGTAGATTTTAGCTGGAAGCTTGAGAAGGGAGAAAGCTTTACCTCTCCTGAAGCAGTGCTTGTCTATTCCTCAGAAGGTATCGGGCAGATGACTAGAACCTTCCATGATTTATATCGTTCGCACCTGATCCGCGGAGAATACCGTGATAAAAAGCGTCCGATCTTAATCAATAATTGGGAAGCGACCTATTTTGACTTTGATAGTGAGAAATTGCTAAGTATTGCAAGAGAAGCTTCCAGACTTGGAATTGAGATGCTGGTAATTGATGACGGCTGGTTCGGAGCGAGAAATGATGATAATTGTGCGCTCGGTGACTGGGTTGTGAATGAAGATAAGCTCAAGGGTGGTATGCCCCACCTGGCTGCTGAGGTTAATAAATTAGGTATGAAGCTGGGACTTTGGTTTGAGCCTGAGATGATTTCACCGGATTCCGATTTATACCGTGCCCATCCGGATTGGGCAATACAGATCCCTGGACGGACCGGAGCGCTTAATCGAAACCAATTGGTACTCGATATATCAAGAAAAGAAGTAAGAGATGCTATCTACGACAGTATATCTAAGGTACTTCATTCGGCGAATATTGAGTATGTCAAATGGGATATGAACCGTTCCTTATCTGATCTTGGTAGTGCGTGCCTAGAGGCAGATACCCAGGGAGAGCTATATCACCGTTATGTCCTCGGTTTATATGAGCTGCAGGAACGTCTAATCAGTGATTTCCCGAAGCTATTACTTGAGAATTGCTCCAGCGGTGGAGGCAGATACGATCCCGGGATGTTATATTACAGCCCTCAGATCTGGACTTCCGATGATACGGATGCAATTGAGAGACTCAGCATTCAAGAGGGAACCTCTCTACTATTCCCGTTATCCACCATGGGAGCACATATCGCGGATTGTCCTAGCCATTCCAATGGACGCAGTACTCCGTTTGCAACCAGAGGATATGTAGCACTGGCAGGAACCTTCGGATATGAGCTCGATATTACCAAAATACCGGAAGAGGATCGACAGTTGATACCCGGTCAGGTAGCCATGTACCACAAATATAATGATTTGGTGCGCAGCGGTGATTATTACCGGATTGCTTCCTATCAGAGTAACCATGAATATGATTGCATCCAAGTGGTAGCGAAGGATAAGAAGGAAGCTCTGGTAACCTATATTCAGGTACTGGCAAGACCAAATTACAGAACGCGCCGCATTCGCTTGAAGGGGCTTTGTGAAGATATGATTTATCGTATCGAAGAGACCGGAATGGAATTAAGCGGTGGTGCATTGATGCATGCAGGGCTTCAGATTGATAACATGTGGGGCGATTATCTGGGTACGTTGATTCATATGAAGGCTGTAGGGAATGTATAATTACACACAGTGAATAATGATAAATATTTTTTGACGAAATGAGGCTTCGTAAAGTTCAAGGAAGGGTCGATGAGCAGTTATGGTTGATGGTAAATTATTATTAGAGCAATTGGTAGCTATGGATTTTGGAACAACACTGCTTAGGCTGGTATTGGCTCTGATCTGTGGAGGAACGCTGGGAATTGAGCGTGGAAGAAAAAAGAGACCGGCAGGCTTTCGTACCTATATGTTGGTCTGTCTAGGAGCAGCGCTGGTTATGATGACGAATGAATATATCTCCGACACGTATGGTACGAGTGATGTTGCTAGAATGGGAGCCCAAGTAATCAGTGGAATTGGTTTTCTGGGAGCAGGAACAATTATTGTAACCGGGCGTAATCGTGTAAGAGGCTTGACAACGGCTGCCGGCTTATGGGCAGCTGCCTGCATCGGACTGGCGATAGGAATTGGCTATTATAGCGGTGCGATTATCGGATGTGCCATGATATTTATTGCAATGGCTGCATTACATGATCTAGATGAACGAGTTATGGCTGATACCAAGGTTATGAATCTCTATATTGAATTTGAGAAGCTGTCTTATATCGGGCAATTTATTGAATTCCTTAAGGAACGGGATATCAAGGTAAGTGATATGGAGATATCAAGATCGAATGCTCTGAATGAAGCCGGAACCGCTGCACTTATGACTATTAAGCTACCGAAGAAGCAGTCCCATGCTACGATTATAGGAACCTTAAACTGTGCGGGTGGTATCGTCTATATGGAAGAGGTATCCTAATCGGAATAGAGTTAAGAGCTGATGATAAGAGCAGATGAAAGTTAGAGGTAGCACATAGTAGATGAAAATGAAAAGAATGAAAGCCAGCAAGGCTGGCTTTCATTCTTAATCAAAAGTGCTAAAATCACCTTTGTATATTCTTATAGGAGAGTAAAATCTTAGATACTAATTTCAGAAAGCTTTACGGGTCGATTTTCCTCGATAGACTTTTTCGCTGCCTTAGCAATCAATACCGGTTGTAAGCCATCATTAATATTCACAGGTACTTCAGTGTCGTTGATCACTGCCTGAACGAATAGAGACACTTCCTTGGAGAAGGAGGCCATGTAGCGTTCGAGGAAGAAATATAACGGTTTTTCACCTACGATACCGGAAGAAGTACTGAGAACAGCAGATGAACCTGTGTCATTTGTTACAGCGATCTGACCCTTGGAACCGAATACCTCAGCACGTTGATCATAACCATAATCTGCTTGGCGTGAGTTATCAATGACAGCAAGTGCCCCATTTGCCAGTTTCATATTGATAATAGCGGTATCAATGTCGCCTGCATCCTTGATGGCAGGGTTAACTAAAGCCGTACCGCTTGCATATACCTCGACAACATCACTGGAAGTCAGATAACGAACCATATCGAAATCATGAATGGTCATATCGAGGAACATTCCTCCGGATACCTTAACATACTCAATCGGAGGAGCCTCAGGATCTCTTGAAGTAACCTTAACAATATGTACATCACCAATCTTTCCTTCTGCAACTGCCTTGCGAACAGCCTCAAAATTATGATCGAAACGGCGGTTGAAACCTACCTGGAATTTTACGGAGGATTTACTAAGTGCCTCCATTACGTCTTTAATTTTAGATAAGTCCTGTGAGATAGGCTTTTCACAGAACACATGCTTATTCGCCTTAATCGCTTCAATTGCGATGTCAGCATGAGTGTCTGTAGAAGAACAGATCAGGACTGCTTGTATACTATCATCATTCAGGATGTTGCGATAATCTGCATAGACCTGTTGTATGCCTAAGTCATTTGCCCATGCAATGGTTGCTTCATTAATATATGGATCTGCAATTGCAGCGACTTTTGCATCCTTTACATGATATGTAATACTTTCTGCATGTACTTTACCGATTCTTCCTGCTCCTATAATACCGATATTTAACATGATTTCATATCCTTTCTTAATAAAGTTGGTATATTTTTGTTAATATGATTAGATTATATCATGCTAAATGCTATAATACAACTAAAAGATAATAAAAATATACATAAAATATATCAAATATTATCTGGACTTCACAATATATGTTGATTTATTATCATTATATGGTAATATATATAGTGAGAATAAAGAATTCAGCAAGCTGAATTCTTAGATAAATTAATAATGAAATCCATTGGAAATTCATTATTATATTATCGGGTTTTGATGAAGCATTTGCGGCAAAAGCAGCCATGCTTCGTTGGGGCGATGATGCAATATATGGAGGTTACGGAATGGGAATGAAGTCAATTCGGATCAAGCAGATGGAACAATATATCCTGGAACATGATTTGGTTTCCATGGATGAGTTACGAAACAAATTTAATATATCTATGAATACGGTTCGACTAGACGTTGCTCAACTAGTGAGTAAGGGAGCTATTCGTAAGGTGTACGGAGGTGTCTGCAGTAACCAAAAGGGAAATCTAGTCCCATTCGAAGAGAGACAAACTAAGAACATTCAAGGTAAAATTGCATGTGGCAAAGCTGCGGTAAAGCTTGTTGAGGACGGAGATATTATCTATATTGATTCCGGGACTACAACAATGTACCTAGTTGATTATCTGGGGGAATGTAACGCAGTAACGGTAATCACCAATAGTCTGAATGTGATTAACCGGGCGATCGCAATACCGAATGTCAACCTGATCTGTTTGCCCGGTACTCTTGAGAGAAAGACGAATTCCTTTGCCTCTGCAGATACGGTTCGTGCTCTGGAAAAGTATAATATTAACAAAGCATTTATGGCTACTTCCGGAATTACACTGAATGGTATGATAACCAATTCGTCACCACTGGAGTATGAGATAAAAAAGGCTGCGATTGCCGGTAGTCATCATGCTTTTCTGATGATAGACTCATCGAAATACGGTAAGAGTGGAATGCTCACCTATGCCGATCTATCCGAGATGAAGACGGTGATTGTCGATGAGAATGTGAATCCGGTACTGCTCTCTTTGATTGAGAAAAAGAATGTGGAAGCGATGATTGCACCAATATCTCAGGAGTAAACTCCCGAGCATGGATGTTAGTAGGATACGGATCAAACGAATAGAATATTATGATTAATCTCCCTGGTTTAGTAAGTTTTTGTTACTATTCCGGGGTTTTTTAGTATTTATCTACCAAAGTAACTCTTCGCTCATAATATAATTGACTAATAGTGATATATGTGGTAACTTATTGTTAAAAGATTAGTAAGTTATAGATAAATCTCTCCTATACAGGAAGAAAGGGTGAGTTCACAAATGTCACTAGTTAGTATGAGTACTATTTTATCAAGAGCTGAGCAGGGAAATTATGGTGTTGGTGCCTTCAGCGTTGCGAATATGGAGATGATTATGGGAGCAATCCAGGCAGCAGAAGAATGTTCTTCTCCGATCATATTACAGGTCGCTGAGGTACGGTTGCCTTATTCGCCGTTGGCTCTATTGGGTCCTATGATGTTGGCAGCAGCGAAGGAAGCAAGTGTTCCGGTAGCAGTTCATTTTGATCATGGTTTGAGTATAGAGGTAATAAAGGAAGCGCTGGAGCTTGGCTTCACTTCCGTCATGATGGATGCTTCTCATCTACCCATCGATCAGAATATTGAGATGGTTAAGAAGGTTAAGAAACTTGCAGACAATTATGGGGCAAGTGTGGAAGCAGAGGTTGGACAGTTAGGTGGTAGTGAAGATGGTTCTACGGATCTTGAGATGTTCTTCTCTGATCCGAAGGAAGTAAAGCAGCTGTACGAACAAACAGGAGTGGATGCAGTCGCCTTATCGATTGGCAATGCCCATGGATTATATAAAAAGGAACCAAAGCTTAAATTCTCGATTTTGGAAGAGACGAAGGAAATCGTGCAAGTGCCTTTGGTATTACACGGTGGATCCGGTATCAGTGCCGAAGATTTCAGACATTGCATCCGGTTAGGGATTCGAAAGGTTAACATAGCTACAGCTAATTTTCTGTCTGTGGAAGCTGCTGCAAGAGATTATTGCAGGGAGGACAAGAGAGACTATTTTAAGCTTAGCGCGTCTATGGTCCAGGGAATGAAGAGAAATGTAATAGAACATATCAATATATTTCAGAGTAATGATAAAGCATGGAGGTAGTATTATGGGGTACATAGAGTTTGCCAAGGACAGAGCATTTGATATCGTACTCATCGGTAGAATAGCAATTGATTTTAACCCGGTGGATTATTACAAGCCGCTTTCCGAGAGCACCACCTTCAAGAAGTATCTTGGCGGATCTCCGGCAAATATTGCAGTTGGAATGGCCAGACTCGGAAGAAAAGTGGGATTTATTGCAAAGGTATCGAAGGATCAGTTCGGGGATTTTGTAACGGACTATTTTACGAAGGAAGGGATTGATACCTCACAAATCAGCAGATGTAAGAATGGGGAGAAGCTTGGTCTAACCTTTACTGAGATACTTAGCGAGACCCAGAGCAGCATCTTGATGTATCGCAATGAGGTTGCCGATCTACAGCTGGAGTCAGCCGATGTGGATGAGGATTATATCAAGAACGCGAAGGCAATCCTGATTTCAGGGACAGCACTAGCGATGAGCCCCAGCAGGGAGGCGGCCTTGAAGGCGATGGTTCTTGCGAAGAAGCATAATACAATGATCATCTTTGATATCGATTACCGTCCCTATAACTGGAGGAATGAGGAGGAGATTGCGATCTACTACTCTATGGTAGCATCCAACAGTGATATCATCCTTGGCTCCAGAGAAGAATATGACCTGACTCAGAGATTGGTTGCACCTTATGAAACAGATAAAGATACAGCAGCCTATTGGCATAGGCAAGGCGCTAAAATAGTCGTGATAAAGCACGGAAAAGAAGGCTCAACCGCCTACACGAAGGATGGCGGTCATTACGGAATTAAGCCTTTTCCGGTGAAGCTGTTGAAATCCTTTGGTGGTGGAGATGGTTATGCCTCCGCTTTTCTGTATGGTTTATTCGAAGGTTGGGACATCATCGACTGCCTGGAGTTCGGCAGTGCGTCGGCAGCACTCTTGGTTGCCAGCCATGCCTGTTCCGAGGATATGCCATCAGTAGATAAGATCAAAGACTTCATTCGAGATAGTAAGGATAAGTATGGGGATTTGATCGCACGACAAGAAGCATAAAAAGTATTAATCATAAACGGAGGTCATTATGTTAAATTATCTGGCTTTTAATGCGGAAGGAAAAAAGGCAGTTTCCAGAGTTGACGGAATCAATAAGGATATGCTGATGGACATTACCGTCTTTCAGATGAAAAAGGGAAAGACCTATGTGTTCTATGAGGAAGATAAGGAGATCGCCTTATTATTACTTGGGGGGTCCGTAGAATATCGTTGGGAATCAAGAATTGATAGAGCGGCCAGAGAGGATGTATTTACTCAGGCGCCTTATTGT
>JAQZBA010000037.1 GCA_029239365.1 Herbinix sp.
ATTGCACCAAGAGATAAGGCTTGATTACCGGATAATACGATGTTCCCCAGATTCTTCTTGCTAGGAGGAGCATAACGGCTGTCAACAAGCTCATACCCTCTGGATAAGGCCGTCTTATTAGGCTCCACGAATTGTTCTCTCACAAATTGTCTTAACACTGTTTCTGCACTACTGAGCTTCTCTCCGAACAGCTTAAGTAATGCACCCATAGCAATCATACCTGCAAAACGTGGATTGCCAAGCTCTTTAGCGATGGCGACCATATTAATAGCAATCTTGCGGGAATCCTCCACCACGTAAGTACTGTCACATAGAATAAAGCTCTCCGGTTTCAATTCCTCCAGATGCAGATGTACTGTCTCTTCATTGAAGGCTATGATTCCATCCAGCTTCAAGCTGTGAGAATATACCCTCTCCTCGCTGATACGCAGCAAGGTATAATTATGTCCGCCTCTAACCCTGGACATAAAATCACGTACTGCAAACACATGATATCCTGAATTCGTAAATAATTTTTGTAAAATGGCAGCTGTAGTCTCAATTCCTTGACCAGCCGCTCCACCGATTAGTATATTATACAACAGATTTACCTCCTCTATTGATGAATTAGTTATAATAACGATAACTATTCTCATTATACGATTTAATTTTATAAAATTCAATAGCGTAATTTTTATTATTTACAAAATTCTTACAATGGGTATCCCAACAAGATAAATTGATAACAAAACCTCCTCTTAGGAATAAAAAGACCACAGAGATACCTTAGGTCTAAAAAGTCCTATTGTAATCTGTGGTTTATGCAATCTTTATGTTATGAATAAGGAATCAGTCCACTATTATTGCCTGAGTAAAAAATTCAGGTAGGTGGAAGTTCGGTATATCGCTATTAATCGGTGCATGACTGGCAAAATGTTCTAGCCCGGAGGCTTCACATATCTTATAGAAATTGCAGGTAAAGCTGTCTCCCTGCTGCAATGGCTTAATCTCATACATCGAACAGATCAGCTCCATGGGTATCTTAAGAAGTACCTCCCAAGAATCGGGCTCAATCATTGCTTCGCAGGAGGCCTTGATTGCGGTAAGTGATGATAGACTTTTTCTTGAAGTTGATGTTCCAAATTGGCTTAACAAAGCACCATTCGCATTCATTTCAAAGTTCAAATAACGTTGTACAGATTGATTAGGCGCAAAGTTTAGAAAAGCCTCCAAGGCACTATCCCGATATACCGGATCATCATCCACTGTATAGGTTCGAAGTGGATCCCTCTCGACTGCAGACATTGAAATCACCAGACCATAATCCGCAAGTAACGCCATCTGCCCATATGCCTTCGGTTTATTCCCCTCAGTCCACTGATACTGGTCAATTTGAAACACATCACAAGCCTTCAGTTGTTCCACCGCTGTTATTCTATGTACTTGATAAGCCATTATTCTTTCTCCAATCTATGAATACTAGTAATTATTTGTAACCCCTCGGGTTGTTCTTCTGCCATCTCCAGGAATCCTCACACATTTCCTCCAGACCTCGTACCGCAGTCCAGTTAAGTTCTTGCTCTGCCAGAGATGCATCTGCATAACAGATCGGGATATCTCCCGGTCGACGCTCCAGTATCACATAGGGAATATCCTTATCACTCACTTTTGAAAATGCTCGGATCATATCGAATACACTACAACCTATCCCTGTTCCAAGATTATAGGCCTTTATTCCGGGGTTCTCCCTGATCTTCTCTACTGCTCTTACATGCCCGGTCGCCAAATCCACCACGTGAATATAGTCACGGACACCACTGCCATCCGGTGTCGCATAATCATCTCCGAATACTCCAACCGCTTCCAGCTTACCAACCATAGTCTGTGTAATATACGGAACCAGATTATTCGGTATCCCTTGAGGGTCCTCTCCAATCAAGCCGCTCTTATGAGCACCGATCGGATTGAAATACCGAAGAAGAATGATGTTCCATTCCGGATCCGCGGAATAGATATCCCGGAAGATCTCCTCCAGCATTAGTTTGGTTCTGCCATACGGGTTCGTTACAGACAGGGGAAAATCCTCCCTGATCGGTACAGACTTCGGATTACCATATACAGTGGCAGAAGAGCTGAATACAATTTGCTTCACACCGAAGCTTCGCATCACTTTCAAGAGCACCAATGTTCCAGTTATGTTATTATGATAATACTCCAGGGGCTTGCATACCGATTCACCAACCGCTTTTAAGCCGGCAAAATGGATGACCGTATCAATACTCTCCTGTCGGAATACATCGGCAAGTTTTTCCTCATCCAGCAGATCGATCTGGTAGAATTTAATATCTCTTCCCGTAATCTTTTTTACCCGTGCCAGGGCTTCCTCACTGGAGTTACAAAGATTATCTACGACAACCACCTCATAGCCTGCGTTAAGCAATTCGATGCAGGTATGACTTCCTATGTATCCGGCTCCACCGGTCACTAATATGGTCATATTCTTTAACTTCCCTTCTGAACAAGTATTATCCACAGCTCAAGATGCATCAGCGGTATCTATCCACAATCCGATTCATTTGATCCAGCTTATGCTCCATATCCTCAACCAAAGTAAATTGTGTTCTGCAACGATCCAGATTATGCCCCTCCCTATGAATTCGAAAATAATGATCTCCCTGTAGATAGTCTGTCAGGAAGCGCATACCGCATTCCAAGGTCATGAGTAGGGCTCCCATAGGCAGCATATCTAGTTCCGTCTCTGTCAGACTTCCTTGACATCCCACGAGAAAGCCTTTGGTGAACTGTTCAAATAATTCAATATTTAATGAAACCTTCGATAAATCTGTCTCATCCTCTGTTGCTGTATTTGCTCCAAAACGAATGGAATCACCGAAATCGAAGATAGATAGTCCCGGCATCACTGTATCCAGGTCGATGACACAGACACCCTTCCCTGTCGTCTTATCAATTAGTATATTATTCATCTTAGTATCATTGTGGGTAACTCTAAGAGGTAGCTTCCCCGTCTTCAGATGCTCCATGCACACCTTCATTACCTGTTCTCGCTGCAGAAGGAACTCTATCTCTTTTTGAACTCCTGCTGCGCGCCTGCATACATCTTCCTCTGTCGCCTTCACAAATGCTTTAAACCGCATTGGGGTATTGTGGAAGTCCGGTATGGTCTCAAAAAGGCTATCCGCATTAAAATCCTTTAACAAATGTTGAAAACGTCCGAAGGATACTGCACTCTCATAAAAGTCTTCCGGTTTGTTCACCTGGTCGTAGGAAATAGCATCATCAATAAAAAGATAGGCTCTCCAGTATGCTCCAATGGTATCTTTATAATAGGAACCACCTTCCTTCGTATCAATCACATTCATCGTCTCTCTGTCAACATCTCCATGAGTCTCTGCTATCCTGCCTCGAAGGAATGCCGTGACATTACATATATTTCTCATTAATTGATCCGGATTCTTAAATATCTCATGGTTCATTCTCTGAAGGATATACTTATTCATCATGCCATCTACTTGTTGAAAGCGGATGAGGAAGGTATCATTGATATGTCCGCTTCCATAACGCACGTGATCCACATACTCTCCCTGAAAATCAATTGCTTCTATCGCCTCTCCAATTCTACTACAATATTCTTCTCTTGTCATTATGATCCCTCCATTTTCATTAACAATTATCATACTTCCCAAAGCTTCTTTGGATAGATGCCCTTTTCTTTAAATTCTTCAATTGCTTTCATAACCATTACCTTATCCTCTTTGTAGGTCACTCCATACCACTTATCCTTAGTAGGTAGGACCTTAACGGTTGCCCTCTTCTCCTTGATCAGCTCACCGACCACATTGGGAAGAAAATATTCCGCCTTTTCCGGATTGATTTTTGCTTCCTCATCTAAAAATATTCTGAATTTGTCATCAAGAGCCTTGAATATGCTCGTCTGAAAACCCCATAAATTCATAGAAACAACACATTCCTTAGAGAGGGCTTCCCAGTGAATACCCCCGTCTTCGGTATAGAAGGCTTGTTCTCCCTTCTTCTCGATCCGAGTCCTCTCATGTATTTCTCTTAACATATTACTCTGATCAAGGCTGCATACACCTCTTGCTACATGTCCATGCTCTGTCAGGGTATTCATAAGTGAATAGCCTACCATAGAATAGGAATCGTCCTCTTTCTCGGGAGAGGCAATTAATTCATTATATATCATGGGAAACGCCTGTACTCCATAATAATCATCTGCGTTAATCACAGCAAAAGGTCCCTGTAGATATTCCCTACAGCATAAAATTGCATGTCCCGTACCCCAGGGCTTTACCCTTCCCTCCGGTACCTGATAACCCTCCGGCAACTGATTTTGCTCCTGATATACATATTCAACATCGATCTGTCCGGCAATCCGATCTCCGATCATCTTCTTAAAATCTGCTTCAAGCTCTCTCTTAATGATAAAGATAAGCTTCCGAAACCCTGCTTTCCTCGCATCATAGATGGAGAAATCGATAATCAGGTTCCCTTCCTCATCCACCGGATCAATCTGCTTTAAGCCACCGTATCTGCTTCCCATTCCTGCTGCCATGATAACTAATACCGGATCCTTCATTCGTAGCCACCTTTCTATTCTAAATTGATTCAGAAATTACCATCTGCTTCTGATATCAATCAATATTCGCCATTATTATTTTATCATCCTTAGTTAAATTATTTTCTGCTGTTCTGTTGCTCAGTTGTTCTGTTATTCTGTAATTCTGTTATTCTGTTATTCTGTTATTCTGTTATTCTGATGTTCTGTTATTCTGTTGTTCTGTTCTTCTGTTGCTCTGTTGCTCTGTTGCTCTGTTCTTTTGTTGCTCTGTTGCTCTGTTATTCTGTTGCTCTGTTACTCTGTTTTTCTGTTGCTCTGTTGCTCCAAATACTGCGTGCTCCGTGATTGAGTTCCCTGAATAATTCATAATACAGGCCACCTCGTATCTGATACCCTGCTACGGGGTGGCCTAGATTATTGTTACTTCTTGGCTGCCTGGAATTCATCCATCTGACGTTGAACTTCAGCCACATATTCATCAATTCCTGCATCCTTTAACGCCTGCAATGCCTTCGGATACTCTGTCTCATAATCAACGAAGCCATATAAGATCGGAGCCATCTGTTTACCGGATACCTCTTTGATTGCAGCTTCAATCTCCTTAACACTCTCGTTATTGAAACGGAAGCCAAGCATATTGGAGATTATTGCCTCATCATCCCAGCTTTGATAGGTATCTATGTAGCTCTGATCCATATCCGGAGTAAATAACTGATAGTTCTTATTACGGAACATCCACTCATAGAAGAATTCATCCGGAACTAACTTATTAATTCTTCCATCTACGATTTCATAATCGGTTCCCTCTACACCATATAAGGCAAAGAGGTAATTCTCCTGAGAAGAATATAACCAGTTCAGAAACTTCATAGCGCCTTCCGGATTAGGAGCTGTCTCAGGAATGCAGATCACTTCACCTCCGGTAGCGATTCTGTAGCGTGGTTCCTCCGGCTTTAACAAATAGGATTTGAGTACTGCATTCGGAGCATTTGCCCTCACGCTGTCAATAATCTCGTTCTCTTTTCCCAAGGAACCTTCCACCCACAGATATAAACCGGTCTGCATACGGGAATCTCTTTCATTATACTTCGTTGTCAAATCATCAGAGTATAAACCTGCCAGATACATCTCACGGTTGTATTGAGCGATTTTGCTAAAAGCATCGGTCTCATAATAGTCATATACCTTCTTGGTGGTATCACCATAAACCACTGCATCTTCATTCGCACACCAGGATAGCTGCTCCTCTGCAAAATATCTGGTCAACGGCTTAAAGATCGGGTCTGCCGGTCCCTTCATCTCCGGGAACTGTTCCTTTGCCTTCTCTGCAAACAGCTTCAAATCCTCAGCTGTCTTAATTTCAGTCATCCCGCAAGCCTCGAGGATATCTTGACGTACGCATACTAACTGGAACATGGCCGATGAAGGTGCATAAGCAGATGGAATACCGTAGATATTACCTTTGATTGTAGCGCCTTCCAGCTGTTCCATCGGTAGTACCTTCAGCATATCCTGGCCATATTTATCAATTAAGTCGTTAAGCACAGAAGCCTGCTTTTTATTTACCATCGTTGCAAGATCCGGTAATCCATCCCAATACAGATCAACCGGTTCCTGCGCTGCCAGCATGATGTCCTTCTGCTCCCAGTACTGATCCCAAGGTACATAGACCATTTCAACTTTCATTCCCAGATCCTTTTGTACCTTCTCAGCGAATTCCTTCTCCATGAATTCTGTCATTCGCTCACTTTGATCGCCGGGGTACAATATTGTTATGGTATCTTTTGAGCCATTCGCTTTACTGCATCCCCCAAGTAACCCAATTGCCATAACGATGGCAACCGCAATGATTAATAGCTTTTTCATAATACATCCTCCTTTTAGGTTTATATTAAGCCTTACATCTCGGCCTAGTATTAATATCTCAGCATCTCAACTGATTTGTTCCCTGTTACTTTTACAGTGTTTTATTCTTTCACCGCTCCGGTCATAATACCTTGAACGAAGTACTTTTGCACTATGGGATACAAGAAGATTACCGGACCTATGGTAATGATTGTTACTGCCATCTTCACAGTTTCGGCAGGTAACGTGATGCCTGCTGCCGCACCGGAAGGGATTCGACCCGAACTGATTGCATTTACATTTGAAAGAATGGTATAGAGATAATACTGCAACGGGAATAGCTCCTTATTGTTAATGAAAATCAATGCATACCACCAATCATTCCAGTATTGCAGTGCATACATCAGACCTACCGTTAGGATTGCCGTTTTGCTTAAGGGTATGGCAATCCGCCAATAGATACGAAGATAGCTGGCACCATCGATCTTCGCCGCTTCATATAGGGAGGGCGAGATACTTGAGAAATAGGTACGCATCAGAAACATGTTCCATACACTAAAGATGGATGGCAGAATCAGCGCCAATATGTTATTCTTCAATCCATAATAATTAACACAAACCACATACCAAGGAATCAAGCCTGCGGAAAATACAATGGTAAAATTACAAATAAATGCGATGAAATTACGATATCTTAAGGTCTTAATGGATAGTGCAAAGGCAATCATGCTGGTGACAAGCATTGCACCCAGTGTCCCCACCATCGTAATGAATATCGTAACACCATAGGATCTGAGAATTCGTTTTCCGCTGTTAACAAAGATGTAGAGGTAGGTATTAAAGGTAAAATCCTGCGGAATAACAGAATAGCCTGATTTCACGATTTCCTTCTCTGCAGATAAGGATACGCTTAAGGTTAATATCAGTGGATAGAGGCACATAATTCCGAATAATCCAAGGAATGTATAAGCAATCAAAATGACAAGACGGTCGCTGAACAATTTGCTTCTTCTCATTAGAACAATCCCTCCCCGTCATTGTATTTTTTCGCAGATCGATTCGCTATCGTAACCAAAATCAGACCCATCAGCGATTGGAATAAACCAATGGCAGTCGCATAGGAGAAGCCCAATGTTCTCATCGTCTGGTATACATAGGTATCAATAACGGTTACCGCATCACTAAGTACCGGATTGTTCCCGACGATACCGTAGATCATACCGAAGTCACCATAGAAGATACGGCCAACACTCATTAACGTAAGTACGACTGCGGTAGGTTTCAACATCGGAAGGGTTAGAAACAGAATCCTCTGAAGCTTATTCGCTCCATCTACCTCAGCCGCTTCATATAAGGCTCCGTCAAAGCTTGCCATAGCAGCCATATAGATAATGGAACTGTATCCACTCCACTTCCACATACTAGCGAAAATGATAATTCCCTTCCAGTATTTCGGTTCTGCATACCATTTGATCGGCTCCAAGCCAAAGGAACGAAGCAGATTATTGATAACGCCGACATCAGATGAGAAAAAGCCATAAATGATGGCACCGACTACTACCCAGGAGAGAAAATAAGGAAAGAACATGAAGCTTTGTGTCAGCTTCTTAAATACCTTGCTTTGTATTTCATTAAAAAAGACAGCAATACTGATCGGTATAATCAGTCCAAGAATAATGCCACAAAAGTTAATAAACAGTGTATTATAGGTTACCTTCCACCCCATACTGCTGGTGGAAAAAAAGTATTTGAAATTATCCAGACCGACAAAGGGGCTTCCAAAGATTCCATCCACGACATTAAAATCCGTGAATGCCATCCAAGTTCCGGTGAAGGGTATATAACAGAACATAATTAGTACGATTAAAGCCGGTAAGCACATTAAGTATAGGCCTCTGTTCCTTTTCAACTCCTTAACAAAATCCTTTTTTCTATCTATCTTGATGGTCTGCCCAAAATTATGACTATTCTTTGATTTCATAATGTTTCACCACTCTTTTCCCATATTAGTAGTTTAGTAACTGCTCCATCAGCTCATCTATATCAATTACTTTTCCTGCTATTCTGGATTGCTCTGCTGCATAGGCCATAACATGGCTTTCCACCGAATGGCCAATGGAAGATCTGCTACTATCTTCATTGTTTTGTAAAAGAGTAAGAAAATCCTCCATTAATCCAATATCTCCTCCGCCATGGCCCCCCTGAACTAAAGCCGGATGTATCACTCTTTGTTCAAAACATTCAACCGCGTTCGAGGTAAACTTTGTTACTTCGATGGTATTCATGCTATCGTCTCCACGAATTTCACCATTTTCACACATTACCTTTATGGTACGGCTGATTTTATTCGTAAAGCCACTGAGATTAAAGCTAACCGTTACATTATTCTTGAATTCAATCAGTACCACCTGATTATCACACACATCATTATCACAACGATAGACGCATCTTCCATAGGGACCATCAAGCAAGGCTGAGCGTAGGCCTTCTTCCGATTGGTCTTGGGTTACTGCTGTCGCCGGCCATTCGCCTGCAATCGGCAGATATGCTTTTGATGCATCGAATCTGCAGTCCTTGGCAGCCTTACAGGTTAGGCAACGATTCGAGCTATCCTTCGGTGCATTCTCTTCTTTAAAATAAGCTAGGCTTCCGAACGAGGATATCTTCTTTGCCTCACTGCCCACCAACCAGCTCAGAAGATCCATGTCATGACAGGATTTTTGCATAATCATCGGACTGGAGAGATCACTTCTTCGCCAATTACCACGGACGAAGGAATGAGCAATATGAAAATTACCTATATTCTCATTATGCTGGATTGATATCACCTTCCCCAGCTCACCACTGTCAATGATCTCCTTAATCTTCATAAAGAAGTTGGTATAGCGAAGTACATGGCATACGATAACACGACAGCCTTTCTGATCCGCTTTATTCCTGATATCAAGGCATTCTCTCGGGCTTGGAGAGATTGGTTTCTCGAGAAGGATATCGTATCCCAGCTCTAGGGCAGCCATTGCCTGCTTATAATGGTCTTTATCCATACTAGCTATGATAACGGCATCCGCCAGCTTTCCTTCTCGAAAGAACTCCTCTGCACTGTGAAAGCATCCGCTGTCCGACACTTGAAGCTTTTTTGCTGCGGCTTTCCTTCTTGCCTCGTTCGGTTCAATAACCGCTACGATTTCTGCCTTTTTAGATTTACAGGCATATTCAGCATAAATCATCCCTCGTTGACCTGCTCCCAATATTGCTAATTTCAAATTATTTTCCTCCTGTCATGATTCTTTACTCTAACTTTCCTTCGGTGCCTGCGGATCCTCCAGCGGATAATACCCATCCGGATAGAAATCATCCCATGCATGAAGAAGATTATTCTCTAGCCCGGGATCTACATCGATCGATCCCAACTCATAGTAGCCATTTTCTTGCTTTGCTTCTATCCTTAGTGGTATTGGATTACCATCGGATCGAAACAACCCAATTGATACCTGATGGTTCCCCTCCGTGAGCTCCGGTAATGTGAGGATCTCATTATGAACGATATCACCGGGCACCCATTGATTTGTGTCGATGTTCAGTCGGAATTCCTGTACCGTAGCTCCTTGGCTTAATCGAAGCATCATATAAAATTCCTGATAACAAGGCGCACTGCCTGTATTCACAAACCAGAAGCGTAACGGAAGTCCACCACCGCCTATGATCTTCTTCGGATAGGTCAACCGCCTTAACGCAAAGCTGAAACCTATCTCCATGGGAATGTTAGCAAAAGCCGCATGCCATCTGGTACTTTCCCTTCGGAGGTTAATACCCGGTTCCTTATCTTCTATCTCCAGCACAACCGGTCCCTGCTCCCAGATATTTTGAAGGCCCAGATTGGCAAATCGCTCACAGCAGTCAATCCAGTTGTCTTCTCCACAATGTACTACAAGTCCGAAGGTCACTTTTTTGTCCTTCAGATAAGTGATCAATGCCTCATCTTCCAGCTTTGCCAGAAGCGATATTGGTTGAAAGGAATCAATATAGGCATCGATTACTCTTATGGTGCTATTAGTAGATGGAAGGATTACGCCGACGATATTATGTATTTGTGCTATGGCACTTCCTACTCTTCTAATCAAGTGCGAAAAGCCTTCCTGATCGTAGTTTACTTCCGCTAACCAAGCAGGCGCCTTCAGAATTATCTTAAGAACCGGGTTCTTCTCCTTCTTAAGATCCTCGGAGATACGGTCCAAACAGAACCTTCCTCGTTCCGGTTCAAGCTCCTCCCAAGTATATTCCAGCAGCCGGTAGGTTCCTCTTATCGAATGATCGGACGAGTCAGGAAGTGATCTTGGGCGAATCTTATAGGTTTCATAAGAGCAGTAATTATCGAATGAATACTTGCCCATATACAGCTTCCTCCTTATCCTAAATGACTGTCAACAATTCGACTAAACTGCTTGATATCCTCATCGGTTATATATGGCATCTGATCCGTCTTATCTGCCTCCTCCCGAAGCACAACCATGCTTAGGTTATTGAAACGTGCACCGGTCCTCATGTAGGCCGCCGCTGCCTTCTGCAGGGAGGTCTTCAGTTCTATCTTCTCCGGATCGGCCTTCCAGTCACCAAACGCTTCATACCGTAGCATTCCATCACCTTCGTGGATCGGATAGAGATAGAATTGTCTCTGTACCTTAATGATGTTGCTGGTCTCCGGATCTAGGATGAGTGATAATCTGGAGTCATATAGCCAGCTCTCACTCCAAAAGCCCCTGATCCTGAGTTCCGGAAAATAAGTATCGTAGAATTCCAAGGCTAACACCATTGAATTTTTTAATCTTTCCGGCGTATATCCCGGACCGGAGGGAACATGAAGTGCCAGGAGAGTGTCCCCCTGCTGCATCGTAATATCCCATTCTTGCTTCGCTAAAGTGATGCTATTACGCTCCACAAAGCCCATTGGATTAATCGGATTGGCCTCTATCTCGTTTTCTGTCTCCTTCCACACCGAGATGAATTTACCGGCGTTGTCATAGACCTCATTAATACCATTGACCTGACCGTCTCGGCGAAACTCCTCTCCGGCGTGCCTTAAGGCTATCACCCTATTCGTCACTTTATTACGATACATAGTGATTTCATCTGCAAAACGATAGGGGATGAATAGAAATCGGTCCATTAAAAAGATAGAACAGGTGTAAAAGTTCATATCCCAAGGGAAGTCGCTTACCGCCACCTCACCACGAACTAGTTTACCCAGCTGCGATTGCATTGGCTGATAGGGAATGTCCTTATAATATTTCTCCGGTACTCCTCGTTGTGCAAGAAGCTTTATCGAGGGAGCCACACAGGCAAGCAATAGGAGAAAGCTGTAGAGTTCCTTCTCTTCGGACATACATACCGGAGTCATATTCTTGTAATTATCCACATCACAACGATTTCTCGCTGAGCACATATCCCACACCAAGAAGCCGGAGAAATACAATAAAATCGGATCTGCTTCCACTGCTTCGATTGCCTTTAATAATCGCTGGCGACAAGTCTGTGGCAGCTCAAAACGGTGAAATACGCCTTCCATAAAATCCCGTTCAATTAAAAAATTCTGTCCCATCGGCTGATACAACTCATAAAATTGCTCCAACCCCTCCGGTAAATTATCAAATCCACAATAATCAACACATTCCTGAAACCCATACTTTACCTTATTCATCATAGCCTCCAGTCATTTACCAATAGTTTTCCCATTGGATAATATCCGTCCTTCTCACCGGCAATCGCCAGCTTTATATTACCGATTTCCTCTAGTCCTGTCTCAATTCCTAGCTCCAGGCTGTACTCTCCAGGTAGGATATCCTGTTCCATAACGAATTCTTCTTCCCAGAGAATATCCATGTCAGGTAGCCAGTATCTGATATCTATTCTGCTTCGATAGGTATAGTTCTGATACTCTCCTCTTAACCTCACAACCAACGGATAAGCCGTGTAAATCGGTGCAACACCTACATTTGCCCAGAGCGCTCTTACCTTGAGTGTTTCTCCACGCTGTATTACTTCGTCATATTCAAACTTCCTCAGCTCATAGCGATATCCCATCTTCATTAGCCACCGCTCTACACTTGACTTCCATGGAGCCGGAACGGTGGTTCCCTTACTATTATAGGAGGAGATATGCCATTTGAGGGATTCATCAATAATGTAATCAATATCCCAGCCCTGCAGAAGCCAATCATTCATGTGCCAGCAGGCTTCGAATACCACCGGTGCCTTCTTCCAGGCATCCTTCATGTGGAAGTTGCAGATATTCTCAGGATAGAAATCAGTCATATGAGACCATTCCTCCTCATGAAAGCCTCCCATATCTCCGAGACAATCCACACGAAATCCAATGGTTTCTCTTCGCTCACGAATGATACTCATAGATCTCGGATCATGGAGCAAAGCTTGTAGAGGTGTCACTTTAAAATTATCTATGTATGCAGCAGTAATCTGCCTTATCAAATCATCCTCAAGGAACTCGGTTCCCCCTCCTTCTCCCCAGGCGCCAACGAGTGCCAGATCTACCGAGCTGATCACCGGATGTCCATCGAAATGTAGAGCAAACTGCTTAATAAAAGATGACCAGTAATCAACATAGGGCGAATTATTCGGATCGATTCTCCAAAAAGGAAATTCCGGTTCTTCCGGATAATCCTTACGAAACCAACCCGGAATATCTTCCTCCTCAGCTAAAGCATAGGGGGAGCACCGTACAATTGCTGTACAACCCAGTGACCGCGCGTAATTGAGCTTCTTCTCAAGCACCTGCCAGTCAAATACGCCTCTGACCGGCTCCAGGTCCTTCCATCTGACCCCACAGTAGATGACTTTACTGTCCGGATGGTTCCAGGTCCTGCTCTCCTCTGTAAACTTATATCGTTCCACCGGCTTACCCCTGCTGTCTAGTAAGACTGCTGGCTGCGCCTTCATGAGCTTCGGAGCAGCGATAAATCCAATCCCCGGGTTCGTAAGCAGGGTGTCTATGATTTTAGGATATACTACTTTCCGGTTTGGCATATTTGTTCTCCTTGTTGTAGATAGTTTTTTAGCTGCAATAGAAAGCAAGCTTCACGAACTTTCTATTGTCATGAATAAGATACACCCGCTGTCCTTATAATGCTGAGCCAGACGGATCAGTTTGTCGCGATCACAGTTGAGATTTACCGATAAACACCCAAAGCATCGGAAGTTTCCGATATGTTTCCCCAGCAACTTCAGATTAAGGGCAACTTCCGTGTCACCTACCTCCTTCTTGCAGTTACAGCAAGCTACCTTTTTCATTGCTTTGTTATCCCCATTTCTTAAAAACTGAATGATTGCTTTTCTTGATGCTTTTGGTACTATCTATCTTTACTTTGTTACGTTGTTGTTACGTTTGTTTAGTAAACCTTACAGTCAGATTATAGCACCAGCTTTACCGATTGTAAATACTCTTTTTGAAAATATTTTTCAGGTATATTGGGCATTTGTTAAAATATATATTGACAAGTATCTATGATAATCATTATAATTTATGCGTATGTAATGTACGTTTTTTACGTAATTTTCACTAAACAATATCCTACACTGAGGGGGCAATTTATTTGAGTACTATTAGAGAAGTTGCTAATTTAGCTGATGTCTCTGTGGCAACGGTATCGCGTGTCATTAATAATGATATGAAGTATAAGATGACAGACGAAACAAGAGCTCGTGTCTGGCAGGCTATTACAAAGCTGAATTACACAGCAAAGGCTCCTGTCAGAGCATCCTCCGGGAAGAATGATACCAATCGAAGTGACGCTCCTGCCAAGATAGGCTGCGTTCTTAGCGTAACAAGAAATAAATATAAGGATCCTTATTTCATGTCCATCCTATCCGGTGTCGAAGAGCAGCTGATGGAACAAGGATATGAGCTCACCTTTATAAAGACCGGTGCGGAATTGGAAGACAAAAAGACCTTATATAATACGTTCAGTAACTCCGTATCCGGCTTAATCCTGATGGAATCTTTGAATAGCGAGACCTACCATTTTATCCGTAATCAGGTACCGAATATCGTCGGTGTGGATACACAATGGGAAGACATCGACAATGTTGGTTATGATCATTACCGTGTCGCCAATATGGCAGTGCAGCATCTGATTGAACGCGGACACAAGAATATCGGTTATATCGGAGGCAGCGGAAGTAGCAATAACTTAAGGACCAGCCAAAGGTATCGTGGCTACTACTCCTCTCTGCATGCTGCCGGTCTTCAGGTGAATCCGGACTGGGCGATTGATTGTGCCTGGGATGAGAATATCTGTATGGAGAAGATAACCGCTCTCTGCAGTGGTGGCAATTATCCTACCGCCTTCTTCGTTGCTAGTGATCTTATGGCGATGGCTGCTCTAAGCGGACTATACAGTTTGGGCATTAGTGTGCCAAATGAGGTAGCGATTGTCGGGCTCTCTAATATAGAGATTTCGAAGTATTCTAATCCCCCCCTAACCACCATTGAGATTCCAACCAAAGAAATCGGAATGGTAGCTGTTGATCTATTGATCTCAAGATTAAATGGTTACAACTTGTTGCCTAGAAAGGTAATCCTTCCCACCAATCTACTCGTCCGTAACTCAACCTGATTGGCATATTTTCAGGTCTGCCTCATATATTACTATGAACATTCTTATGAGGTTACGAATTATGGACCATGCTTCTACTAGTCATACCCTCGAACATAATAGAATGATACTGAACGGAAACGGGCAGGTAAGTGCTATTCCTGACGAGGCTGTCCTCCGATTAGGAGTTCAGACAGAGGGTGAAAATCTTCAGATGATACAAGCCAATAATGCCGAAATGAGCCAGGCAATACTCCAAGCGATACGCCAGCTTGGAATAGAAGATATCAAGACCTTCCAATATGAAATTAATAAGGTTTATGAGTTTGTAGACGGAAGGCAGCTAGATAGGGGATATTCTGTTCGTAATGTGCTGGAGATAAGAACCGATGATCTAGGACTCGTTGGAGTTGTGATTGATACCGCTGTATCCTATGGAGCTAATATCGTAGATCTGATTCAATTCGAAGTGTCTGATACTAGTCTCTATTACCTGCAGGCGTTGAATCTTGCTGTTGCAGATGCATATGAAAAGGCAAGTTCCATCGCTGACAGTATCGGTCTAGATTTACAGCCCTACCCTAGAAGGATAACGGAAAACAGTGCTCCACCAATACCTTTTAGAGCGATCAACCTACGGGAAGGTGCTTTCGCAACTCCCATCGAGGCCGGGACGAATCAGATCGAAGCCTCAGTAACGGTTGAATTCGAGTATTAACCGATTATTTATCATACTAGTTATAAAATAAACCCGGCAAATTAATACTTTTGCCGGGTTTATTTTATTAACAAGTATGATGTATCGTTAATTCAATTCCATAACCTCTCTTAATACTAATAATCCTCTCATCATCGTAGGGAATCCGGAGGTAGGTCCTACCAGAAGGATAGCATGTTCAATCTCCTCTTTGGAACAGCCACTTTTCAACGCTTTTAAGATATGGGTCCGTAGGGAATATTCATTTTTGCATTCCGTAGACAGGGCTACCTTAATCAGCCATCTAGTCTTCTCCTCCAGAGGTCCGCCTTTCTCGTGCACCAGCTTGCCATAGTTTTGATATGCCTCATAAATCTCACTATGATTTTCGATTAAATAGCTTAGGTTTCCTTCAATTAGCGGAAAATTCTTAATATTTTCGTCCATAAAAGCACCACCTTTCATCTCTATTCTTACCAAAATAAGTATAGATAAACATAATTATCTATACTTCGATTGTACTCCATATCCTCCCTCTTTTCTACCAAAATAATACATAATCAGTAATACGCTTGTTACAGCCTTCTTGATGGAACCCGAAACAGAAAATCATCAGCAATATGAGTCTGCTTATACAAATAAGTAAAAGATCCTTTCATAATAAGATATTAATATGAATATCTTGACAAGAATCGGTGCCCTGGATAACATAATATTATGTTAATCTTGGCGACAAATATTATAAAATACTATCAAGAAAGTATTAATATCATTGGAGGATTATTATGAATAGGATTATAGATTTACGAAAGATAAAAACCACTGCAGAAAATTATTATCGAAATGGAGAGTTTTATTGTTCAGAAGCAATTGTAAAAACAGTAAAAGATGAATTCGATTTCCCCATATCTGATGAAATTGTAGCAATGGCCTCTGGCTTTCCTGTTGGCATGGGGGGTTCTGGGTGTACTTGCGGTGCAATCTCAGGAGGAATTATGGTGCTTGGTTTGTTCTTTGGCAGAACCGAACCCAAGGATGTAAAAGTAAACAAAGCGATGGAATTATCGAAGGAATTGCATGATTTATTCCGAACTAGACATAAAACTCTATGTTGCAGAGTTTTAACAAAGAATATGACTCTAGGTAGTCCTGAACATATGGAGCAATGTATTAATTTTACAGGCGAAGT
>JAQZBA010000398.1 GCA_029239365.1 Herbinix sp.
GCAAAGGAGGGCAAATAATATGTTGGCCCTATCAAGAAAAGCAAACGAATCAATTGTGATTGGCAATGATATAGAGATTACAGTACTCGAAGTAAAAGGTGACCAGGTTAAGATTGGCATCAGTGCTCCGAAGTCGGTACCGATTTATCGTAAAGAAATATATCTGCAGATCATAGAAGCAAACAAGGAAGCAGCAAAGACTGTCGCTACGGATGATATCATTAAGAAATTATTTAAATAGGTCAACTTGTATATTACAAATAAATATAAGGGCTTTCCGTTCGTGGTTGCATATGCAATCCCATTCGGAAGGCCTTTTTAAGTAATTCAACAAATTTATAAAGAACTATAAACTTTTCGGGAAGTAAGCCGATATAAGATATAGGATGTTATTGTGAAGAAAAACATCATCACAAAGCGAATTAAGGTGCAGTCAAGGATGGCAAACGCATTGTAATTAACAAGATCAAATCCCTTAACACATGGAGGTGTCATTATGTCATTAGAGGTAATATCAGGAGCGGTATATCATGATCCTGCTAAAATTGTCCCAAAACAGAGGACAGAGATGAGCTCGCACGAGCAAAGCGTAGGTAATATGAATATAACAGAAGTACCCGGTAGCGTTATTAAGACAGAGGGAAGCAATCAGACGGGTAAGGATCAGAGCAACGGGAATAATCATAATCCGAATGGTGCTACTGATCAGCAAATAAAAAGTGCAATTTCCAGGGCGAATAGTAAAATTAAGACTACTCATAGAACAAGATGTGAATTTTCATATCATGAAGAGACAAAGAGGATTTCAATTAAAGTGTTTGACAATGATACTGATAAAGTTATTAGAGAGATACCACCGGAAGAAACACTGGACATGCTGGAACGGATGTGGGATCTTGCAGGTATTCTCATAGATGAGAAGAGATAGGAGGTGCAGCTATGGCTATTAGATTGTCAGGTATCGCATCCGGAATGGATACGGAAAGCATGGTAGCAGAGCTGATGTCTGCTCAACGGTTAAAGTCAACTAAGCTTGAGAATAAGAAGACCAAGGCAGAATGGAAACAGGATGCATGGAAGGAACTGAATAAGAAGCTTTATTCTTTCTATACCGGTTCCCTGTCAAAGATGAAGATGCAAGGCGGTTTTAATACAAAAAGCGCAGAGTCTTCCAATACAAGCAAGGTATCTGTGACTGCAACGAATAATGCGACTGAGGGCACACATCAGATTAAAGTATCGTCCCTTGCAAGTGCGCAATTTGTTACCGGTTCTAAGCTTGGTAGCAGCGTTACGGCAGGTACTACCTTGAGTAGCCTTGGCGTTGGTGAAGGCGATGTAACGCTAACGAATGGGACTACAACGAAGACAATCACTGTGTCATCTACAACAACGATTAGTGAATTTGTAACGAAATTAAAGGAAGGTGGAATTAACGCTTCCTTTGATTCGACTCAAAAGAGAATCTATATGAGTTCAAAAGCCAGTGGATTAGAGGATGCATTTTCCTTATCTGCAGAGGCCGGAGTGAATTTGGCTAAAATCGGACTCAGTTCTTTTGGTACTTCAGATAGTGATGGCGCTGTTGCTTTAAGCGGCGGAGGGACGATGTCTTTTGTGTCTGCTAAGAATGCTGTCTTTGAATATAATGGTGCGTCCATGACCAGTTCCTCGAACAATGTTACAGCAAACGGTCTTTCCTTTAGCCTTCTTGGAACTACAGGTACCGATACGGTAAGTATTAATGTGGCAAGTAATACCAAAGCAGTCTATGACAACGTTAAGAACTTTGTGAAGGAATATAATTCCCTCATTACTGAGATGAATGAATTATATTCTGCCAACTCAGCAAAAGGTTTTGATCCCTTGACCGATGAAGAGAAGGAAGCAATGAGTGAGGATCAGATTGATAAATGGGAATCAAAGATTAAGGATTCTCTGTTGAGACGGGATAACACTCTTAGTTCCTTAATTGGCACAATGCGAACCAGCCTTAGTCAGAGCGTATCCTATAAAAATCAGGGATATTCGTTATCTTCTTTTGGAATTAAAACAGCGAATTATACAGAAAAAGGCTTACTACATATTAGCGGAGACGAGGATGACAGTTCTGTGTCCGCAGAAGAGAACAAGTTAATGAAAGCTCTTACGGAGAATCCGGAAGCCGTTATGACGACCCTCAACACGCTGGCGGGTAAGCTCTATTCCTCGTTTACGGACGGGATGCAGAGTAATTCTCTACGTAGTGCCTTAACCTTCTATAATGATAAAGAGATTAAGAAGCAGATTGAAGATTATCAGGGGGATTTAAGCACTCTGGAGGATAAATTAGCAGATATCGAGAGTAGGTATTATAAGCAGTTCGCTGCGATGGAAAAAGCGATGTCTAATATGAATTCAAAAAGCTCGTATCTAGCATCTATGCTAGGAACAAACAACCAATAAAAAAGGGTTCGAAATACGATATCTTATACATTACAGTTAGCAGGAATATAGTAATATTATGTACTGAATTAGGAGGAACGCAGTTATGGCAACGAATGCAGCGGCAGCTTATAAGGATAGTAAAATATTAACCTCATCGCCGGCAGAACTTACATTGATGCTTTATGAAGGCGCGATAAAGTTTGGTAACTTAGCAATTATGGCTATCGAGAAAAATCAAATCGATAAGGCGAATATCAATATCATCAAAGCGGAGAGAATTATTACGGAATTAAGAACCACGTTAAATTTTAGTTATCCGGTAGCGAAGGATTTTGAACTTGTATATGATTATATTTATCGCAGACTGCTGGATGCTAACATAAGGAAGGATACAGCAATCCTCGAAGAAGCGCTGCAATACATCAGGGAGATGCGAGATACCTGGAAAGAAGTAATGCAATTGTCAAAGGGAACGAGATAGGGTGACACTACTCGAAGGAGGATGCATGAGATGGAACTAGAAAGCAGTAAAACGAATCAAACATATATCCAGTTACTCATTGATTCCTCTAAAATGAAAATGAACGTTCTCAAAGAACTAACGCTTATAACAGAGCAACAAGAGGAATTATTGAAGAAGGAAACCTTCGAAGAGGATCTGTTTTCACAAACCATATCCCAAAAGGATAAGTTGCTTAATCAATTGATTGATCTTGATCAGGGTTTTGAGCGGATTTACAGCAGTGTGAAGGATGAACTGACGAATAATAAGCACCGTTATGAGGTAGAAATTAGAACGCTTCAGGAGTATATCGCTTCCATTACTGATCTCAGTGTTAAATTACAAGCTCTGGAGCTGCGTAATAAGACGAAACTGGAGGCGGTGTTAGCTATAAAACGCAGAGACATCAGAAAGTCGAAAGTCAGCTCGCAGACAGCAACGAATTACTATAAGACTATGACGAATCAACATGAAGTGCAATCCTTCTTTTACGACAAAAAAAAATAAAAAAGTTTTAAATCGGTATAATGTTTTATAA
>JAQZBA010000038.1 GCA_029239365.1 Herbinix sp.
TCAGAGCAAGCTTCAGGCAATCGTAGCTATCTTAATCGTATTGTGGATCCTATCCTTTGGAATTAAGCATTTTGATAAAAAGAGAAGATTTAAGAATTGGAAATTGGGTCTGTGGGACAAAGTAATGGACGTTCCTATCTTAAAGGATGTACTCTATGCCCTTCGAATTCCCAAGCGTCCAATTGATCTTTATTACGACATTAAGAAGAGCCGGAAGGGATCCGTGATAGGAGCCTCCATTCTCTACCTGCTTTTATTTATCTCCTTTATGGCTTTTCAGACCAGTAAGGGCTTTATCTATCAGTATCAGGCAGTGGAGGATATGGATATCAATGCAATTGTGATTGGTTTCTTTGCACTCCTGGGATTATTCATCCTTTGTAATTATTTGGTGGCTTCGATTAATGATGGTGACGGTACCTTTGCTCAGGTATATATGATTCCTGCCTATGGCTGCATTCCGGCGATCAGTGCGATGGTATCGACTACCTTATTATCCTATGTGTTGACTCTCAATGAGTCTTTCATGCTGGATATCATCCTTTATGTCGGAATTATATGGTCTTTAATCACGATATTCCTTGGCTTTATGACCGTTCACGATTATACGACAAAGGAGACAATAATCAGCTTTATCATAACTTTTGTCTTTATGATTATTGCAGCAATCCTTACCTTAATCATCATAATTATGTGGGATCAGCTCTGGCAATTCATGAAATCCCTGGGAAAGGAGGCGGCACGAAATGTTATTAAGTAAGAAAAAACTAGCACTATTATTAATCTTAGTGGCGGTCTCAGTCGGTGCGGTATCGGTGAACCTTGTTAAAGCTGCTTACCTGGCAACAAACCGTGATACGAAGCTGCCCCCGGATAAAGTAAGCTATGATATCACAGCCTACGATGAATTTGAGAAAATATATGAGACAGATACCTTAGAATATTATTACCGTGAAGACCGTGACCTGTTCGCGATCAAAGATAAACGCTCCGGTTATACCTGGAAGACAGGTCTGGATATCCCATTTGGTGCTGATATTCAGCAACAGATTCTGGATGCTGCGACGAAGGAGGAAGCAGAAAAGCTGGCAATCCCTCTGGAAGAAGGAATGAATTCCACCTATACAGCAATCTCCAACTCCATACTTACAGTGGAATACAACGAGGATGGAACAACAAAGAATATCTCCTCTGCTTCGAAGGATTTAGTCGAGTCCCAACTAGTAACCTTAAATGACAATCCGGCAACCAGAAGACTTGATGTGGATTTTCAAAGTATTGAGGTCGAGGTAAAAGTATATATCACCTTCCAAGAGGATGGGATTCAGTACGAAATAAAAAATGAAGACATTACAGGAAAAGGAATCAAAGATGTAATGGCATTTATCATTACCCCCTTCTTAGGAGCCAGTGGTGGTAAGACGAAATATTATAATACGGAGACAGAGATGTACGATATCATCAAAGATAAATATATGATACCCGGTTATATCTTTGTACCCGATGGAAGCGGAAGCTTATTACGCTTCCAAAATAACAGTGCTTCCTTCTCCTTATATACCGGTGATGTGTATGGAGCAGATCCATCACAAAATACTTATTACAATAATATGCTCTCCGATGCTATTCCGCTTAAGGATCCGGTTATGCCGGTCTTTGGCGTAACGCATGGGGATGGGCAGGCGGCCTTTGTTGCCTATGCGGATCAGGGTGCTGAATATATGCAGATTGTGGTAAGACCCGAGGAGAACCTCACAGCTTACAACTATGTATATCCAAGATTTGTATATAACGTCAATTACTATCAGGTCTACAATAAAAAAGGTGATGGCTATTTCACCCTGATGGAACAGCCAAACGGACTGAATATCAAGCTAACGTATACCTTTCTAGCCGGGAACGGCTCCGATGGAACTCCGGCAGCGGATTATACCGGTATGGCGGCAACTTATCGGAAGCATCTGATGGAAGAAGGAATTCTGACAGAGATGGGTAGTACCGGGGAAGGCGACATCCCGATCCGCTTAGATTTCATCATGTCGGACTCCAAGAAGGGCATTGTGGGAACGGATGAGGTAGTAGCTACTACAGCGGAAGACGTAGGAGATATTCTGGAAACAATAAGAACAGAGTCCGGTATTACGAATATTAATTCCGGTCTATACGGCTGGCAGCAGGGGGGAGAGACCTTGGCGAAGCCGGACTCAGCTAATTATTACCGTAAGATTGGAAGTCAGTCTGATTTCAAGAAGCTGATCACAGAGTTTAACGAGAAGAATATTGATATCTCCTATGCCAGAGATTATTCAACCATCAATGAAGAGATGCTGAACTATCACAATACAGCAGCAAGACATGTAAACTCCTGGTACCTGGAGCTGAATAAAATGTATATTCTACCGGCTAATGTTCCGGTATGGTTATTTGGTTATGCTACGCCACAAAAAAGTGCAGCTTGGCTGCAGAAACAGTTGGGCCGTGTAGCCTCCTATTCAGACTCGATGACGGTTGGAGGAATGTCGAACACTCTTCTAAGTAATTATGACAGTTCTGGGATTACAATGACAGCCACAGAAGTGATTTCTCTATATCAGGAGACCTTTGCTAAAGCCAAAGAGAAGGTAAAGCTTAATATGGAGTCACCAAATATGTATCTATGGAAATATACGGACCGTTATCTCTTAAGTCCGGTAGGCACCTCTCAATATGTGTTTGAGACGGATGCAGTTCCGTTTTTACAGATGGTATTGAATGGTACGATGGAGGTTTATGCTCCTTATTCGAACTTCTCCTTCTATACTCAGACCGATATTCTGAGAATGATAGATTATAATTTATCACCTTCCTTTATCCTGTCGAAGGAACCATCCCATCTATTGGCAGCGACTCCGTCGGCAGATCTGTACTCTACTGAGTTTGAGCAATATGAGGATCTGATTTCTCAGGTCTATTCTCAGGTAAATGGAGTGTTAAGTAAAGTTCAAGGCTTTACTTGGGCAGGCCGCAGAGTACCACAAAACGGTGTAATCATTAATACTTATAGTAAAGGTGAGGAGCACAGGGAAATTATTATCAATTATACGCAGGATGACTTCAGTTATGGTACAACGACAGTAGCACCCCTGAGTGCAGCCTTGATTTCGGCAGAGGAGGTGCAATAATGAGCAAAAAAAAGGTGACCTCATATCAACATCGACAGAACAAACAGGGGTATCTATTTATGACACCCTGGATCATCGGATTTACCATCTTTACTGCAATTCCTTTTATTGCAACCATATATTTAAGCTTCACTGAGGTTAGGCAGACTGTTCTCGGCTTTGAATTTGAATGGATCGGGATTGACAACTATATTCTGGCGTTTTTTGAGAATGTGGATTTTGTACCTGCCTTACTGGCTTTTCTGGGAATGATCATACCCTATACCTTTGTGGTGGTAATCCTTTCCTTCTTACTGGCTTATCTACTGAACCGGATTACTTTCTTGCGAGGACTGCTTAGAACCATCTACTTCCTCCCGGTAATTATCATGTCCGGACCGGTAATGTATCAGTTACTAGATTCTAACTCGATTACGAATAATGCAGAATCAATCAGAGAGTTTAGTTCGATCTTCCTGGTTCAGATGATTTATACCTATTCACCGCAGTTTGCAGAGCTTTTGGTCGGGATCTTCGAGCAGCTCTCCATTATCCTATGGTTTACAGGAATTCCGATTATTCTCTACATTAACGGACTGCAGAAGATTAACCCGAGCTTATTCGAGGCGGCACAGATTGACTCAGCGAATTCCTGGCAGATATTGTGGAAGATTATCATACCGATTATTAAGCCGATTGTCTTAGTGGTTACGATATTTACCATAGCTAACATCGGTACCTTCTCCATTAATCCAGTTTATGACCTAATCAGGACAGCAACGGAGAACACCAATGGCGGACTAGGGATTGCATCTACCTTTGCTTGGATTTATAGCTTAGTGGTATTAATGATTATAGGAGCAGCATTTTTTGTATTTAAAAACAAAGAAAAGGGAAGGAGGCATTACTAGTATGAAGAAAAATTATCTACATCGATTAGTGCGCCTTCGTAAGTTTCAGACAGTGTTAAAGCTCGGGATCTATTTTGTATTAATTTGTATTAGCTTTATCTACCTGGAGCCAATATTCAAGATGATCTCCATGTCCTTTATGTCTTATAAGGATGTCATTGACCCTTCGGTGGAATGGTTGCCGAAGAACCCTTCCGTGAATAATCTGGTGGTAGCCGGTACAGTACTGGATCTGAAGACCACCTTGGTGAATTCCATCTGGTATTCAGCACTTCTTGCGGTAGGACAGACGATCGTATCAGCGATGACCGGTTTCGCCTTGTCAAGGTATAGCTTTCGGTTCAAAAACATCTGGATTATGATGATTATCATAGCCTTCATCATACCGGTTCCACTGCTTATGATACCAAGATTGATGCTATTTATCTCTGCACAGAATATGATGGGAATAGGCTTAATCGGTACACCACTTCCGCAGCTGGTTATGGCGCTGTTCGGACAGGGGGTCAACTCAACCATACTTGTTCTAATATTTTATAACTTTTTCAACCTAATTCCTTATTCACTTGATGAAGCAGCGATGATTGACGGGGCAGGACCGATGAAGGTATTTACCCAGATCGCATTAAGGCTATCATCCTCAACGGTATTAGTAATATTTTTGTTCTCTTTTGTATGGAACTGGAACGAGACCTATGTGACCGGTACATTAGTACGTAACAGCATAGAACTGCTGCCGGCTAGGCTGAATATATTTGATAGCGCCTTTCAATCCTATGCTTCTGCCGGACGGGGAACCGCGCAGTTTCGCATCAACGAGGCCTATAAGATGTCTGCAACACTGATTTCCATAACACCTTTACTTATCCTATATGCCTTTGTTCAGAAGCAATTTATTCAAGGTATTGAGAACACAGGTATCACAGGCGAATAAATAGTCTCGCAAAAATCATGCGAGCCATTCCAAGAACCACGAAGTTTGCCCATTGGAGCAAAGCCTTGTTCTTGAAGCAAAGCGTTGTTCTTCTGGGGTTCTAAGAGTAAGTATAGAAAGTAGGTGCAACCGTGGGGGGTATAAACCGAAATAAATTGCAACACAACGTAGCTGTCACTCTACTGGCAGGCATGGTGCTGACCACATGTGGTATCTTGAGTGCATGCCAGTCGGAGGATGGTTTTCGTACCGGAACTAAGACTTCGGATGCTTATGTGAATCCACAGAAGGTGGAGGAAGTGGCAGAAGAGGATCTTAAGGCAGTTAATTTTATTTATGATTATGATAAGCTGACATATGATCTGATCTGGTCCGATGAATTCGATTATGAAGGACTTCCAGAGGTAACAAAATGGAATTATGATACAGGTGGCAGTGGCTGGGGCAACAATGAACTACAGTATTATACCTCGGACAAGAATGCTTATGTCACAGAAGGCAATCTAGTGATTGAAGCTAGAAAAGAAGAATGGGAGGGTAAGGAATTTACCTCTGCCCGATTGGTATCCAGAGATAAGGGTGATTGGTTGTATGGTAAGATTGAGGTTAGAGCGAAACTTCCGGCAGGATTAGGTACCTGGCCTGCCATATGGATGCTGCCAACGGATTGGGAATATGGTTCCTGGCCGGCTTCGGGAGAAATTGACATCATGGAGCACGTGGGATATAATCAGAATACAGTGCATGCGTCAATTCATACCCAGTCCTACTATCATAAGATCAATACTCAGAAGACTGCTACCAGAATAGTAGAAGGTGTCAGCGAGGACTTTCATGTGTATAGTATCGAATGGTTGCCAGACAAAATTCTAGCCTTTATCGATGGGGAACAATATTTTACCTTCGAACCCAGTAAGATTACCAAGAGCCCTACCTTTAAGGAATGGCCCTTTGATAAGAAAATGCATCTGCTTATGAACATCGCTGTCGGCGGTAATTGGGGTGGTGCAAAGGGAATCGATGAAAATATATACCCGGTACAGATGCTGGTGGACTATGTCAGAGTATATCAGAGTAAAGAGATTAATGAATTGACGAATTAATCGATTGCCCACAAGGGCAAATCTTGAAGAAAGTCAGGGGAGAGACATATGGTTACGATCAAGGATGTGGCAAAGGAAGCAGGGGTAGCAATCTCTACCGTATCGAACGTATTGAATAACGTAGATATCGTTAGCGACGAAAAGAAACAAAGGGTTTTGGCTGCTGTGGAAAAGCTGAAATATGTGCCTAACATGAATGCCAAGTTTTTAAAGTCGAATAAGAAGAATACCATCGGTTTATTCCTTACAAGCGTCCAAGGTGATTTCTATCGTATGCTCATTCAGTCAGTCCATCTACAATGCAGATTGAAGGGATATCTCCTTAACATTTATATCAGTAATGAGAATACCAGTGACGAGATTTACGGCATGATTATCTCTTCCGGAGTGGAAGGCGCTATTGTGCTAAATGAACGTCTACATGATGAATATGTTGAGCGAATCTCATTGACCAAGATGCCAATCGTTTTTATTGACCGGGAGTATGCAGGGGAGCGTATGTCCAGTGTAATCATCAATAATGTAGAGGGTGCAACCCTAGCGATGGAATATCTAATTAAACAGGGACATCGTAGCATTGGTTATATCCATGGCATCTACAATTTTGATGATGAAGCCAGATTTCAGGCTTATGTTAACACGTTAACCAAATATAATCTATCGATGGACGACAATCTGATCCTTCGGGGATATTTTGAAGAAGCAGTTGCTTACAGCGAGATGCGTGTTTTACTGCTGAAGGGAATAGAGATACCGGATGCTTTCTTCTGCGCCAACGATGAGATGGCATGGGGTTGTATCCGCGCTCTTACTGAGGGTGGCTATAAGGTTCCGGAGGATGTGTGTGTAATTGGTTTTGATGATATTATATTATCCTCCTATTACAATCCGGCTCTGACCACCATCCATAGCCCTGTGACTGAACTCGGTAATGTTAGTGCAACAGAGTTATTCCGCTTAATGGAGCTGGAGCATCACCATAAGGGTAGAATTACACGATTGGCTCCTAGCCTCGTAGTGAGAGATACCTGTAAGGTTAGAATATAAGATTATAACAAGGGTATTACATGTGGGTAAGGGAATTACTTTGCGATTATATAGCCGAGTGAGTGTCGCCCTTATCTAATGCAACACCCTTAATTATTAATATGAATTAATAATAAAGGAAATGCGAATAGATGAGGATTCACCAGTGATATAATAATTTGGAGGTATACTAGAATGAGCAATTATCAATTACTTGATGATGTTTATAAGATAGAGGGCTACGACGAGCTACCTGCATTCTCCAGCTTTTTACCGGGGTTAGCAGGGAAAAAGGGAATACCTTTGTGGGTGTATTATACCAATCGGGGACAAGGTATCAACAGCTTCGGTATCCATCATAAGAACAACGCGATTATGGAATTCAGTCCGGCGAATACAGCTTATGAGAATACATCGATTAAGGGTTTTCGTACCTTCATCAAGTGTAATGGACAATTCTTTGAGCCTTTTAGAGAGTATAATCCCAAGGCAGAGCGTAAGTTCTTCATTCGTAAGAATAGTTTCTGGATTGAGGAGACCAATCACGAGCATGGATTAAGGATAAGAGTAAAATACTTTGTATTGCCGAATAACAGCATTGGAGCACTGGTTAGAAAGGTTGAGCTTGTGAACCTGGATCAGGTAGAAAAGAAGCTGGAATTGTTAGATGGTCTACCGAAGATTATTCCCTACGGAATAACCAATGGGCAATATAAGGAGATGTCAAATCTCTTCAAGAGCTGGACAGAGGTTAAGAATATCGAAGAGAAGGCACCCTTTTATACCATGCGGGCGTCTAGCGATGATTCTGCTGAAGTATCTGAGATAGAAGGTGGTTATTACTATGTTGGTATTCATGAGGGTAAGGTGATGCCGGTAGTCTATGACGCAGAGGCAATCTTTGATTTTGATACTTCACTGGTACAGCCCATCTCCTTCTTGAAGCACTCCCTGCCTGAGCTTCTCGACCAAACACAATGCTTCTATAATAAGGTGCCCTGTGGCTTTACACCCTTAACCCTGACATTACAAGCAGGTGAGAGTAGTCAATTCTTCTCAATGACGGGCTTTGCAGGATCAACCAGTCAATTGAACAGTAAGCTTAGCGAATTCTGTTCCGATGATTTCATCTTAAGGAACGAAAAGCTGGCAGATGAGTTAGTGGATCAGTTAACCGCGGATATTAAGACTCATTCCGGCGTACCGTTATTTGACCAATACATGGAACAGAATTACCTGGATAATTTTCTTCGAGGAGGATATCCCTTTGTCTTTGGCAAAGGAGAGAATAAGTCCATTGTCCATCTATTCAGTCGTAAGCATGGAGATCCGGAAAGGGATTACAACTTCTTCTCCATCGCCGGAGAGTATTACTCCCAAGGGAATGGTAACTTCCGTGACGTGAATCAGAATCGTAGAAACGATGTATTCTTCCGCAATGAAATCGATGATTTTAATGTCAAAACCTTCTTTGATTTGATCCAAATCGATGGATATAATCCTTTGGAGGTACGTCCCTCTACCTTTAGCTTGAAGCCGGAGTGCAGTAACATGGCAGAGCAGCTGCTCCAAGATAATGTGAAGGCTCAAGCAGAGTTACTGATCAAGATTATCCGCAAACCTTTTACACCGGGACAAATCTCGAATTGTATCGCAAAGCATCATATTGAGATAATCTGTGAAGAGGATGACCTTCTTGAGAAGATTCTTTCCTGCTGTAATCAGAACATCGAAGCAGGTTTTGGTGAGGGCTACTGGAGTGATCATTGGGATTATAATATGGATCTGGTAGATAGCTACCTTACTATCTTTCCAGAGAAGAAGAAGCAATTATTATTCGAGAATAACAGCTACCGCTTCTACGACAGTCCGGCGAGAGTCCTCCCGAGGTCTGAGAAATATGTGATTACGAAGAAGAATGAAGTGAGACAATACGGTGCTCTAGCGCATGATGATGAGAAAGCAAGACGGGAAGGCTTCGATAAGAATGGAACAAATTGGCTGAAGACCATGTCCGGTAATCCTGCCGTAACCTCCTTGATGGGCAAAATGATTTCTCTTGCATTAAATAAATTCTCCTCCTTAGATCCTTATGGTATGGGTGTGGAGATGGAGGGTGGAAAACCCGGCTGGAATGATGCCATGAACGGGTTACCCGGTTTATTTGGCAGTGGTATGTCCGAAACCTTTGAACTTAAGCGAATGGTTTCCTTTATCTGTGATGCAGTAACTATGGTTGAAGAGCTACATTTACCCGTGGAGATCTGTAATTTCCTCTACGGTGTTGCAGGAACCTTGAATATTGCTGTGAAGGAAAACTGGAAGGATTTCACTTATTGGGACAGAGTTACAACTCTTCGTGAGCAGTTCCGGGAGGAGGTTCGCTTCCATACAACCGGATCTTGCCAGAAGGTATCTACGAAGGATCTCTTGGCAATATTTAATTCTTTCCTGGCTAAGATTGATACTGGTATAGAGAGAGCCTGTGCCTATGGGAAAGGATTGGTTCCTACTTATTTTACCTATCATGCAACAGAATTTGATCAGGTCCTGGATGAGAACGGGCATAAGGTCCTAAGTAGCTATGGTTTGCCGAAGGCAGAAGTGAAGGCTTTCGAAGTACTGCCACTTCCTGCATTCCTCGAAGGTCCGGCTAAAATGCTGACCACACTCAAGCATCAGCCTGCTGCCAAGGAGCTATACCAGAGAGTCCATGAAAGTGAGCTCTTTGATCGTAAGCTTGGCATGTATAAGACCAGTGTTCCTATCGAACATATTTCGATGGAGAATGGACGTATTCGAGCATTTACCGCCGGATGGCTAGAGAGAGAAAGTGTCTTCCTGCATATGGAATATAAATACCTGTTATCCATGCTGCGGTCAGGCTTATATGAGCAGTTTTATCAGGACATTAAGACAGCGATGGTAGTATTCCGCGATCCGATGGAGTATGGAAGAAGTATCTTAGAGAATTCCTCCTTCTTAGCCTCCGGAATGAACCCCAATAAGAACATCCAAGGAAGGGGTTATGTGGCACGTCTGACCGGCTCCACAACTGAGGTAATTTCGATGTGGATGGAGATGTTTCTGGGAGACAAGATATTCACCGTTGAGAATGAGGAGCTAATGCTTCATTTCAATCCCAAACTCGCAGATTGGATGTTCGATGAGAAGGGCTTTGCATCCTTTACCATCTTCTCTACCTGTAAAGTTACCTACTGCAATCCGGGACGCAAGGCAACCTACGGCTCAGGGGCAGCAGTAGTAAGCAGGATTGAAATCGTAGATACAGGTGAGGTTATCTCCGGTAATACCATAAGCGGCACGTTAGCTGAGAAGCTACGAAGAGGAGAATTGCACGAAGTCATGGTTTATTTCGAATAGAGTTTCTGAACCACAGATTTCACGAGTCAGTGAAATCTGTGGTTTTCAATAAAAACGTTTTTATATTTAATCATAATTGCAGTATGAAAATGAATGTGTCAGAATGGAGAGAACAAGTATGAAGATAATTACGACTACCTACGTAGATCAACAGAAGAAGTCTACGGTGGAGGAGATAGAATTACTACCGGGTGAAGGTGGTATGCAGAGCATTATGGTCTATCCGGAGCTGGAATACCAGACACTTCTGGGTTTTGGTGGAGCGTTTACCGAAGCGGCAGGGTATGCATTTTCAAAGCTGAAGGATGAGAATAGTGAAAAGGCTCTGGAATTATATTTCGGAGAAACAGGGATTGGTTATCATTTGATGAGAAGTCATATCGATAGCTGTGATTTTTCACTCAGTACCTATTGTGCTATGAATGATCCCAAGGATTTAGAGATGGAATCCTTTGCATTAACGAGAGAAGAAGAGTACATTTTCCCTCTGATGAGGGGAGCACTCGACAAGACGAGGGAAGAATTTGATCTTGTCCTGAGTCCCTGGTCACCACCTGCTTTTATGAAAACAAATGGCGACAGGGTGAAGGGTGGAAAGCTGAAAGAAGAATACCGTAGCCTCTGGGCAGAGTATATCTGCCGATATATTAAGGAATATGAGAAGAAGGGCTTTCCTGTTCATCGACTTACCATACAGAATGAGCCGGCTGCTGTACAAAGTTGGGATTCCTGTCTCTACTCAGCCGAGGAAGAGAAGGAATTCTTAAGAGATCATCTATATCCTGCACTTCAGAAGAATGGTCTGGGTCATTGTAAGCTTATGATCTGGGATCATAATAAGGAACGTATGTATGAACGCGCTAAGGCAATCATCGATTCTACGACGGATTCTATGGTAGATGGCGTTGCTTTTCACTGGTATTCAGGAGACCATTTTGATGCAATCAAGCTTACTCGTGAGGCATATCCGAAGAAGGAACTGATTTTTACCGAAGGCTGTGTGGAATATAGCCGATTTAGTGCAAATCAATTGAAAAATGCTCAGATGTATGCTCATGATATCATTGGTAATCTGAATGCCGGAATGACCGGCTTCATCGACTGGAATATCTACCTGGATGAGAAAGGTGGACCGAACCATGTCGGTAATTACTGCGATGCCCCCGTTATGGTAGATACACAGTCAGGTGAACTGATGGTGAAGTTATCCTACGATTATATCGGACATTTTAGCAGATACATCAGGCCGGGTGCGAAGAGAATCGGGTTTACCAAGTATACGGACCAGCTGGAGATGACCGCGTTCAAGAATAAGGATGGTTCTGTTGTACTTGTTATGTTGAACAGAAGTACGCAGGAGCTTCCGGTAACCGTTGAGATTGGTGATAAGATTTTTAGGCGGATGCTTCCGGCAGAAGCAATCATAACTGCAGTTATGAATGACATATAAATATGATGATAGGAATCAAGTGATATGACATATTTCATCCGATTTATCTATAATTTACGAATTGTAGTGGGTTTATTGATAGGCATATGGATTGGAATGCTGTATCAATCCACCCCGGTGGAGGCAGAAGAAATGGAGCAGAAGCAGAGTCAAGTTCAGGAACGATTTATCAAGGCTGACGGCAAGGTATTAAGAGACCGAGCAGGTACAGGAGATATCATCACCCTTCGGGGAACCAATGCCGGAGGCTGGCAGGTGATGGAGGCATGGATGTGTCCCACAAATTCTCCGGACCAGGAGACCACGATTGCAGTTTTGACAGAGCGCTTTGGTGAGGAAAAGATGCAGGAGCTACTCAGCATCTATGAAGAGGCATGGTGGCAGGAGCAGGATTTCGATAATGCGAAGGAGTTGGATTTTAATGTACTTCGCTTGCCAATCTCTTGTTATAACTTACTGGATAACGAAGGTATTCTTCGAGAGGATACACTCGCAACCATTGACTGGTTTGTGACAGAATGTGAGAAGCGGGGAATCTACGTCATACTGGATCTCCATGCTGCTCCGGGCTCCCAAAATGGGAGGGACCATTCCGGTGATTCCTCCGGTTCTGTGCTATTTTCCGATGAGAAGGCCGGTGCACTGACGATATCCTTATGGGAACAGTTGGCAAGACATTATGCCGGAAATGCGACGATCGCAGGCTATGATCTGCTGAATGAGCCTGAGGGGGATGAAGAAGAAAGATCTCCTTGGGGTAAGACTCAGCTGCCCTTTCTCGACCGTCTATATCAAGCCATCCGTGCAATCGATGAAGACCATCTTATAATTATGAATGCGATCTGGGAGCCGACGGATATTCCGGACCCAACAGAATATGGCTGGGAGAATGTAATGTATGAGTACCATTTCTATGGCTGGGATGGGATAAATGACCCCAAAGCACAGAATGCTTTTACTAATTCCAAGGTAGTTAAGAATAAGCAGGCAGGTCACGAGGTTCCGGTGCTTGTCGGTGAATTCACCCTCTTCGAGAGAATCGAGAGTTGGGAGCATGCGCTTAGAACTTATGAGGAAAATGGTTGGAGCTGGACGACCTGGACCTATAAGACTGTGAATATGGGAAGCTGGGGAATCTACAACAGTACCTTAAACACCACTCCGAAAGTAGACATCTATCAAGATACGGAAGTGATGATTGCAGATAAATGGAGCAAAGCTGCCACTGTGGATAGCTTCAAGGTTAATAAGCCCATCTATGATGTGTTGAAGAAATGGGCCGGCAGAACAGAAGCGGATGCTGCTGCAGAGCTATCTAGTGAAGATGCGAACCAGGCAGAGGACAAGAATCAGGTGGATCAAAAGGCAGATAACAAGACCAAGAAGGGGGATCAAGAGGCAAATTCTGATTCAACTAGGAGGGATCCGCAAACCGAGTCACGAAACGGATTAAAAATCCTACTTATTCTTGCCGGGATCTTTGCTTTCGCACTTGTCGTAGGCTTCACTGTATTATATCTAAGGAAGAGAGTTAGCAGGAAATAGACAAAATTAACAATGAGAACCAGGGCTAATGTCATACACAGTGTAATCAAGTGGAATGATGTATGGTATAAGCCTCAAATAGAAGGGAGTTTACAATGAAACTAATCACAACCTGTTACGAGAATCAGAAGAAGGAAGTAATAATAAAGGAATGTGAAGCCACAAAGGAAATCAAGGGGGTTGAGAATCATGTTGTCAATCTCTATCCGGAGGTGGAATACCAGACAATCCTTGGTTTCGGTGGAGCTGTTACGGAAGCTGCAGGATATGCTTTTTCAAAGCTTACGAAGGAAAATAAGGAGAAGGCGTTGGAGCTTTATTTTGGAACGGAGGGAAATCATTATCATATGTTGAGAAGTCATATTGATAGTTGTGATTTCTCAATCGGAATGTATGCTGCAATGAATGATCCTGAGGATAAGGAACTTGCTTCCTTTACACTAATCAGAGATGAGCAGTACATATTCCCCTTACTAATCGCAGCAGCCGATAAAGCCGGAGAACCTTTTGATCTTATGCTTACTCCATGGTCGCCACCTGCCTTTATGAAGACGAATGGAACGCGTACCCATGGTGGAAAATTAAGAGAGGAATATCGTAAGACCTGGGCTGAGTATATCTGCAGATATAGTAAAGAGTATGAAAAGAAAGGCTTTAGAGTCAATCGAATGACGATACAGAATGAGCCGGCAGCAGTCCAGACCTGGGATTCTTGTCTGTTTACTGCAGAGGAAGAGAAGGCTTTTCTTAGAGATTACTTGTATCCGACCCTTGTTGAACAGGGGTTAGGTCATATTAAACTAAATATCTGGGATCATAATAAAGAGCGGATGTACGAGCGAGCAAAGGAAATTATTGATGAAGAGACTGATTCTATGGTGGATGGTGTCGCTTTCCATTGGTACTCAGGGGATCATTTTGAAGCGATCGAGCTGACTCATGAAGCATTTCCGGAGAAGGAGCTGATATTTACAGAGGGCTGTGTGGAATATAGCCGATTCGATACAGATCAACTTAAGAATGCTCAGATGTATGCCCATGATATTCTAGGTAATCTGAATGGTGGCATGACCGGCTTCCTCGACTGGAATATCTTCCTGGATGAGAAGGGTGGACCCAATCATGTGGGGAATTATTGCGATGCACCGATCATGGTGAACACCCAGACTGGCGAACTCGATGTGAAGCTATCCTTTGATTACATCGGACACTTCAGTAAGTATATTAGACCGGGCGCTAAGCGCATCGGATTATCCAAATACACCTCCGACCTTGAGGTAACTGCATTCAAGAATCCAGAGGGTACACTGGTGTTAGTTGCTCTGAACAGAACGCAGAAAAATATTCCGGTAGTGATTCGAGTGAATGGAGAATTGATCGAATTCGAATTACCGGGGAGCACAATTGCAACCGCATTAATCTAATGGAGGTATACATGAGGAAAAAAGGGTGGCTTATTGTTAGTATGTTATGTGTTTTTTTGTTACTCTTCACCGGATGCGGTAAGGAGCAACAGGCTCAGACAGAGAAAGAGTCGGAGGCGAACTTGGATACCCAGGAGCAGGATGAGGATAAAGTGGAAGCTTCTGATGTCTACCTGGATGCAACACTTCCAACCAAGGATCGTGTTGACATACTCCTAAGCCAGATGTCATTGCTTGAGAAGGCGGGACAAATGCTGCAGGGTGAGCGGGGACGTGTGACGCAAAAGGAAATGACAGATCTTCGCCTAGGCTCTGTGCTCAGTGGAGGAGGTTCTTATCCCGGTATGAATAGTTTGGTTGATTGGACCTCGATGTTCGATCAACTGCAACAGGGTGCTATGAATACGAAGCACCGGATACCGATGCTCTACGGTGTGGATGCGGTTCACGGCCTCGGGTTACTAAGAGGGGCGGTGGTTTATCCTCATAACATCGGGCTGGGGGCAGCAAATGATCCGGAGCTGATGCACCAGATGGGTGCAGCTGTGGCAGAAGAGATGAAGCTAGTCAAGATATTATGGAATTTCGGTCCCTGTGTGGCAGTAAACCTAGACCCCAGATGGGGACGTACCTACGAATGTTATTCCAGTGATACGGCTATCGTATCCTCCTTAGCGCATGCCTATATGTTAGGTATGCAGGAGCAAGGGGTTGCTGCTACTGCCAAGCATTATGTTGGCGATGGTGGTACTACATATGGTACAGGTGAACTTAACAGCTTACTGGACCGCGGTGATACCAGGGTAACAGAAGAGGAACTACGCCGTAATTATCTGAAGCCTTACGAGGTATTAGTTGATTCCGGAGTCAAGATAGTTATGGCCTCCTTTAGCTCCTATCAGGGAGTCAAGATGCATGAAAATAGTTATCTCATCAATGATGTTCTCAAGGCGGAACTAGGGTTTGCAGGCTTTGTCGTATCAGACTGGGAGGCACTAACGGCTTTAAGCGGAACTAATTTTGAAGAGGATGTCGCGCTTGCCATCAATGCCGGTGTTGATATGTTGATGGAGCCGAACAACTATAAAGATGCGATGAATGCAATCGTGAATAATGTGAATAGCGGTAAGATCAGCGAAGAACGGATCAATGATGCGGTCAGTAGAATATTGACAGTGAAATTCGACCTTGGTCTATTCGAGGATCCCTATCAAGAGAAGCTTGCGAAGGAAGTTACGGAGCTTGGTACTGCCGGCTATCGTGAGCTTGCGAAGAAGCTTGTTGCAAAGTCTCAGGTATTATTAAAAAATGAAGGCACACTACTTCCCCTGAAACAAGGCCAGAAGGTATATGTCACCGGTCCTGCAATCAATGATATGGGACTCCAATGCGGTGGTTGGGGACTAACCTGGCAGGGCAATATGGATGAGAATGGCGGAAAGATTACCGAAGGGACTACGATTCTAGAAGGTATTCAGGAATACGGCAAGAAGTACGATATCGAGATCATAACAGATGAGGATCAGGCAACCGATGCAGATGTTGTAATTCTGGCCTTAGGAGAGATCCCATATGCAGAGTTTGAAGGAGATACTACGGATTTGTCGATCACCGGTAGCCTGGCGCATCCGGGTAACCAGATGAGTATAGAGCAGGTGGAAGGATTACATAAGCCGACCATCACCTTACTTGTAGCAGGGCGCAATGTGATCATCAGTGACTATATGAATCAATGGGACAGTATCGTAATGAGCTATCTTCCTGGAACTGAGGGAGATGGTGTTGCCTCAGTCCTCTTTGGAGAAGAACCCTTTCACGGTAAGCTTCCCATGCCCTATTATCAGAGCGTTAAGGATATAGGCAATACGAAGAATGAACTATTATACGAGTTTGGTTATGGTCTGACAGCAGAGTAAGGGAT
>JAQZBA010000399.1 GCA_029239365.1 Herbinix sp.
AGCGGATCGGAAACGATACCATACGGTATCGAGGTGCCGGTCTTTGGCCAGGTGAGCTTTCCCTTCCTGTTGCCGGATGGAGATGGTAAGGTTCATTATAAGCTAAACGGTGATATATGCTCCAACGGATCCTTCTCTCGTAGAAGAAAGTGGAAGGTTTATACTACACCACATGCTCATACGGATATTGGGTACACGCATAGACAATGGGAGGTTGCTGAGAGAATGTGCCGTAACATAGATACGGCACTGGATATGCTAAAGGGGAATCAGAAGGATCATTTTGCTTATATTATTGATTCTACTTGGCATTTGGAGGAATATATTAATTCTCGAAGTGATGAAAGGGTACAAGAACTCCTCATGGCGATTGCTGCAGGTAAATTAGGTGTTCCCTGGAATTATGTCGATATATTAACCCAGTTGCCTACCCTGGAAGGACTGATACATAACGGAGATTTTACCGATCGATTTCTTGAAAGGATTGGCTTAATAGCAGACCGGGCGGATATCGTAGACGTAGCTTCTGCTACTATGTCCTACCCTGCGGTGTTAGCGGGTTCGGGTGTAAAGTATTTGCTGCATGCAGATAATCAGGATAGGGGGCCCTTTCGTCTCAATGGAGAACTACATAGGCATAGTCCTTTCTGGTGGATCTCACCGGATGGCAGCAGAGTGTTAACATGGCTTGCCAGAATGTATTGTGAATTGAAGAAGGTGTGCGGATCTCCGGCGAGTGTGGAGGCGGCAGAACGTGGACTGGAATTATGGCTTATGGATTACGAAAGGGATAATTATGCGCCTGATGCAGTTATATTGTATGGACAAGAAGCAGATAATACCGATCTGGACATTCGGAGCGGTGCATTTATGGCTCATTGGGATGAAGTGATAGAATATCCAAAATTAATCCCGTCAAATGGGAGCGCATTCTTTGACTATATAATGAAATTTGCGGATACCTTTGAGGAATATAGCGGTGATGAGGGTGCTTACTGGGAAGATGGAGCTGCATCCAGTATCAAAGAAACCATGGCGGTTCGTAGAGCAGAAGCGGGGATACGGTGCTCAGAAATATTAGATTCCCTAGCAATCCTTCATTCTCCAAAGCTCAAATTCCCGATACAGAATTACCAGGAAGCCTGGAAACGGGTTCTGTTGTATGAGGAACATACTTGGGGGGCTTATCTATCGGGGAGTGACCCTGAAGCACTTCTGCAAAGAGAGCAATGGGCCGTGAAAGAGCACATGGCAAATCAAGCGGAGCAGTGGAGGGACCGATTGCTGACGCAGTCGGCGTCAAAGATCAGCCTCATGTGGAATAACAACTCAAGAGAAGTAGTAATCTATAATCCTTATAGCTTTCCGGTTGAAGGGACAGTTGAGGTTGAGATCGCTCCGAATGAATCCATTTATGACGCTATGAATCGGGAAGCTTTATGGGAAGAGAAGAGTAAATCACAAAATTTAGTATTGGCAGTTCTATGGGTGAATAGCTTACCTCCTTTTTCTTACCGAAGATATGTCCTAGAGAATAAGAATGAATCAAATCGAGGAGGAGAGATTTCATGCATCACAGCGAGAGACTGTGAATGCTTGGACAATGATTGGTACCACGTAGAGATCAATACAAAAGAGGGTACTATCATTTCGCTCTATGATAAAGAGCTCGGATTGGAATTGGCTGGGGGTAATACTTTGGGGCAGGTCTTATATGCTTATGGAGGAGAGGGAACAACCTTGATGGGCAACCATCCAGGTCTTAGCAAAGAAGGAGCCATCGTAAAACCTTGCTTTAAACCGAATACCGCTGAGAAGGTTACTTCTGCAGTCGGTACATGTGTGATAATCAAAGGGAATGCTGAACAGGGTGAAATAAAGGTGACCATCAAACTGCCACAAAACGAAAAGAACTTATGGTTAGAATATGTCTATGACAAGAAAGAAACCGATCAAATAGAGGCAGTGTATATTGATTTTCCTTTTGCGATAGCGGACACTTCTCGGATTCTCTCGGATAGCCAGATAGGGTGGGTTGATTGGCATAGCGATGTTTTGCCCGGAGCTTGTAAGGAGTGGCTTCCTTTGCAGACCTCAGTGTTAATGAGAGGGGAGAACTGCGATATACAAATTGCATCGCCGGATATCTATTTGTTTACAGTAGGTAAGCCGGTAGAAGGAAGCTGGAACAGCGAGATAGAAACCCGTGGGCATCGAATCTATTCCTACGTACTGAATAATTACTGGAGAACAAATTATAAAGGTAATCAAGGAGGACAGATTTCGTTTCGGTATGCGATTACATCGGCTAAAACGATCTCTTATGAGCGGGCATATCGGTTTGGTTGGGAGAAGCGCCAGGGATTAATCGCACAACGAATGAGCTATCAAGAATTTCGCGGGGAGATACCTAAGGTATATCAAAATGACACAATGGGCTGCTTGCTTCATGTGAATTCAGAGAATGTGGTGGTTTCAACAATTCGTGGTTCCAAGGATGGGAAAGGATTGATTTTACGCTTGCAGGAAACAGGAGGCTATCAGGGTGATATCAGGATAGATTTTGGTGAAAATAGGCTGGAAGAAATCATAGAAACGGATCATCTTGAGAGATCAAAGAAACAATTGTACATTTACTCCGGTAATAAGATTGAGATAACTCTAAAACCTTGGGAGGTTGCTACCTATAAATTTATCTTAAAATAATAATTAAGTTCATTCCGGAGATAGAAAGGCTATTATCATCGCTTATATCTCCGGAATGAGCTTTCCTATTACCCGAATTAACGACAAAATGATTATTAATGAAAAAATATGAAATATGCCCCTGAGTAATCGGAGAAATGGCATATGAGATATTTACAAATTCCTAAAAAATTACTCCGGTAATCTATAGGAAATAACTATAAAAGTATTGACTAAAGCTTCTGGATATTATATTATAAAACTGAACGTGAAAAAAAGTGAATATAAATGAAAATATATGACAGATTGGTATGAAAAGAGATGGGAACGATTTGAATTATGGATGACGATTAGAAGGTAAATGGAAAAGAAAGGGGTATAAAATCACATATTTAATAAATAACAAGGAATAAAGGAGTAGAGGAATGAAAATGAACAAGGATGAAAAAAAGTATATTCTAGTTATGTCTCGTTTGATAACTTTCATAGCGCTTGGTACGGTGGCGATTTTATTAATTCCGGTTTTTAACCCAATAAGATTCCTTCCGCAAATCAAAGAATGGTCTTACCTGTATTTTCTGGGTAACTCCATGCAAATAGACAAGTTATTTGTTGGAAGTTATCCGGGTATCAGAGAATTTTTTGCCAGCAATGCAATAGCAACCTTTTGTGGGTATCTGATCGGGATCTTTGCGATTGGGCAGTTGGTGGGAGCCTTACTGACAATCCCTAAAAAGATGAAAATGAAAGCACATGGGATGATG
>JAQZBA010000400.1 GCA_029239365.1 Herbinix sp.
CTCTGTAATGAAGTAGAGAAACTGATTAGCTATACCTATGGAAGAGATGTGGTCACACCGGAGGATATTGATGCGGTTATAACAACGCAGATCACCGGAAAGATATTTCTTATGATTGATGCAATCGGTACAAAACAACAGAGTAAGGCTTTGGAATTGTACTATGATTTGCTCTCGGTCAGAGAGAAACCGATGTCTATTCTTTATCTAATCACCAGACATTTTAATATTCTTCTGCAAGCCAAAAATCTTCAAGCTCTTGGCTTTAACCCTGCTTCGATCAGTGAGAAGGTAGGAGTACCGCCCTTTGCAGTAAGTAAGTATCTAGGTCAAGCGAAGAACTTTACAGCCTCACGATTAAAGGAAGCGTTGGAGTTTGGTGCAGATATCGAAGAACAGGTGAAGACTGGCAGACTGCTGGAGAAGATTGGAGTAGAGCTTTTTATCGTCACCTTTAGTAAAAAATAATTGAATACAAAGTTAATTATCTATGCGCTGTAATAGGCACATAGTAATTATAGATGGAAGCGTATCGAAGTGGTCATAACGGCCCTGACTCGAAATCAGGTTACCCTCACGGGTACGTGGGTTCGAATCCCACCGCTTCCGCTTACTAGGAGGTGTTGTATAACACCTCCTTTTTTTATATAGCCTTACCTTCCTTGGCATGTCCTTTTATGAGCCTAAACATTGTCACATAACGGACATGAACAGCCTTCGTCAGCCGGTCTAGTCAAGGTGAACATACACTATAGTTGGCGCCGATGGTAATTTTCAAAATAAATGGTATAATGTAGTTGTGTTACTTGGTTATTCCGAATTATATTATTACTGTAAGATATTTTATGTTTTTTATAAAAAATTGCAACCATGGAATTTTATTCATCGTCTAATGTATATAAGAATTAAATGTTACAGAAGATGGAAGGAGAAGTTGTTCTCCTATGGGTCACTGTCAAAATTATTCTATAAAGGGAGAATAAATTCTCCTGTATAAGTAAACTACAAGGTTTTATATTTTGAAAGGAGAATGCATATGAGAAGATTATTTGTTCTATTGTTTAGTGGTGTTATTTTAGCATCCTCGATATCGATGGATGCAGCAGCTTCAAGTGAGAAAGCTATAACAGTGGATATGGTGGCACCGGACGCTCCTGTTTCTATTATTAAGGGGGAACCTACCGGAAGTACCTCGCAACCTTCCCAGATCGCTTTAGAAGCTGCAATTAAGATGGTGAAGTCGAAGATTACTGTTCCCGCAGAATTTTCAGAATTTAATTATTATTTTAACGATGCAAGCACTTATTCCGATGCTAATTGGACCATGACTTGGAGTACAAAGGATGGCAATGCTTCCATTACAATCAGTTCTGACGAGGATTATCATATTACAAACTTTTCACAATATGATTATTCTAAAACAGAAACCGGGATATCGAAATACCTGAAGAAGGAATTATTACAGACTGCAGAGAGCTTCATTTTGCAGGTGGCTCCAGAGACGAGTGGTAAGCTTAAGTATGTAGAGTCAAACTTTGAAAGCGTTTATAGTGGCAATTATGTATATAGTTTTCAGAGACAGGAAAATGGGATTGCATTCCCGGACAATACAGTTCAGGTACATGTAAATAGTATTACCGGTAAGGTAAATGCGATTAATGTAAATTGGCTTTATGATGCCAAGCTTCCTTCTGTTACTACAAAGTTGACTAAAGAAGAGGCAACTAAGCTGATCAAAGAAAACATGAAGATGAGATTGGTTTACCATTCCAATTACTATTCAATTTATGATACAAGGGGAAATTCGGATAAAAAGGCATTTCTAGTATATGAACCTACCCAAGCTTATATCTCCATTGATGCAAAAACAGGCGAGGTATATCTGACCAAGTCCGAATGGATTAACACCCGTGCTGAACTTGAGAAAGCTACCGATGCAGCTGAAGCAAATGGAAGTACTACCTCAACCACCAACCAGCTGACAGAAGAAGAGCTTAAGAGGGTTCAAGAACTTAAGAATATCATCTCGAAGGATAAAGCAATTGAAACGATTACAGGAAACTCCGCTTTATATCTGGATAAGAACCTTAATTCAATTTCTGCAACCTTGAATAAGATTGATGATAGTAAGGGTACATCCTCTTATGTATGGAATATCAACTTAAGCGATCCCAGAGAGATCGATTATGAGAAAGAAAAGAGCTATTATAGAGGCTATGCATATGCATCAGTGGATGCAGTAACCGGTAAGATCCTTAGCTTTTATTCATCAGTAAAGAGTTATTATGATGAAGTGAATAAGAAATGGAATACGGTTAAGATTCCTTTCGATCAGAAGGAATCACAGGAAATTCTTGAGAAGTTCTTAAAGAAACAGGCAAATGACCGTTTTACAAACTCCGTGTTGGTAGAGACCAATGATGATTATGTTGTATTTTATAAGAACGAAATACCTGTTTATGGTGGATATAATTATCATTATAACCGTGTAAATCAAGGATTTGAATATCCACACAACAGTATCTATGGTAGTGTTGATGGTGTAACCGGCAAGATTTACTCCTTTGGTTCTAATTGGGAAGAGGATATCGTATTTGAATCACCTAAGGGAGCAATGACATCGGACCAGGCAATGGATGCATATCTTAGCAAGGATGGATATGAATTAGTATATGAGATTAATCAGATCACAAAATATGATGACTCGAAAAAGAACTTGGAATCTAATGCATATAATAATTTAACCTCAGTTGAATACGAAGTTCGCTTAGTATATCGACCTACGATCAATCCGAGTTATATCTCACCCTTTAGTGGAGAGCAGTTAGATTATCAGGGAGAGATCTATAAGGATATAAAGCCTTTTACCTATCTTGATATTAAGGATGAGACAAAATATCGTAATATTTTATTACTTGCCGATATGAATATTGGTTTTGAGGGTGACAATTTCCTTCCCGACCAGGCAATTAATGTTGGAGAGATAAATGATCTGTTAAATAAGATTGGAAATAGCTATTATTATACCGAAGTGTCAACTACTACTGTAGAGGACGCTAGACTGATCACCAGGGAAGAAATTGCGCAGACCTTTATCACTAAGCTTGGTTTAGAAAAACTGGCTAAATTGTCAGGGATCTATAAGACCGGCTTTGCAGATGAGAATCTGATTGATGAGAAGTATCTTGGCGCAGTAGCATTAGCAAAGGGATATGGCTTGATGAAGTCAGATATAGATAATAAGTTCAATCCGAAGAGTAATATGACCCGTTTTGACGCAGTTGATATGATCTTAAATTTTATTCAAGTACAGAAGAATGGAGTTTACTAAGAACTGTTAGATATTCTAAGATATAGGACAAAAAGAAGAAACCCATATTTGGGTTTCTTCTTTTTGTCCTGAACTACATTTGCAAAAAAACAAGACTGTCTATTCAG